>NZ_JAQMTI010000262.1:0-33667 GCF_028329225.1 Sphaerospermopsis kisseleviana CS-549
CGCTATCTTCAAGCTTGTATGTGTCAACAAATTAGTTATGTTCATTGGATGGAAGATATCATGAGATGTTGACATTTTCACCCTTAATAGGACTACTATAACTGAATATGTAAACTTTTGTAACGACATTCAACATTTCTGCATCCAGAGTAATTAAAGCATGATAACTAGCTTGGACATTTTCATCAACATTATTATTTTGAAAAAAATTCACTGCACTAGAAGCAGAATTAGTCGTTTCATGTAAAACAATCAGCGGTTGATTATTTACAGGTACACCATTAACATCATGAGTAAATCTTTCACCATAATTACTAGGATGTACTTTAGCAGCAGCTAAATTAGGTTTATATCCAGCAAAAGCAGCAGTAGTTATGTATTGAGTAATAACTTGATTTTTTGGTTTTCTCTCAACAAAAGACTTAGACAAAATTGGTAACTTAGGTAAAGTAATTGGCGGTTTTTCTGCTGTTTTTTCTGATTGATATAAAGCTTGTGGATATTGATTCCAAATAATAGGATTTGGATTTGATATTCCTGTATTATTTGGCTGTTTTCTTGCACCACCAATAAACATGGCTAAAATCAAAGTTGCCAGCATCAGAAAAATTAGTATTACCCTAGTCGCCCAGTGTCTAAATCTCATAAATTATAAATGTTTGATAAACTAATTTAATAAAATAAACTTAACTTTCACTTAATCAGCCAATAATCTGGAATCCAAAATTTATGAATATTCATCAAAATTGCCCCTGGAAGAAAATTCTCAATATCATCTTCAAAAGCAGCTGTAGGAAAAGTTAACCCAACGGTTTCATTATTGCATATTACCTGCTCAAGTATTTGCTCAAAATTCCATTCTAATTCCTTAATATTAATACATGGTATGCCACACTCATCCTCATAATTATATTCTTCATCTATCATAAATTGTCCATATTTGATATCATAGGTGATCCATTCCAGACGTTCAAATTCATTAACTGGAATAATAGCAGCCACATCTTCCTCCCCTTTTACCAAGACGATGCGCTGTTTCTCCAAGATCACATCATTGATGCTTGCCAATAATTTAACCCTAAATACATCTGTTTGTAAGCGGATAAAACCTGCTTCTTGATTTTTTAACATATTCTTTTCTGTAAACCCTGCCTAAAACATCAAAATCTTGGAAAATAGTAAATTAGGTTGCATCTTATCAGACTACACACAATTTTCTTTCATAAAATATGACACATTCATTTCTCCAACGCTTACATAGTCCAGAACTTCCTGTCATCGTCTTTGATGGTGCAATGGGAACTAACCTGCAAACCCAAAACCTCACTGCTGAGGACTTCGGCGGCGCACAGTATGAAGGTTGTAATGAATACTTGGTACATACTAAACCGGAAGCAGTGGCTAAAGTTCATCGTGACTTCCTCGCTGCGGGTGCAGATGTGATTGAAACTGATACCTTTGGTGGTACTTCTATTGTTTTAGCAGAATACGATCTAGCAGACCAAGCCTATTATCTCAGTAAGAAAGCCGCAGAACTAGCTAAAAGTGTGGCTGCGGAATTTTCTACCCCGGAAAAACCCCGCTTTGTTGCAGGTTCAATGGGTCCGACTACCAAACTTCCCACTTTGGGACATATTGATTTTGATACCATGAAAGCTGCTTTTGCCGAACAAGCAGAGGCTTTGCTTGATGGTGGTGTGGATTTATTCATCGTTGAAACTTGCCAAGATGTTCTGCAAATTAAAGCCGCATTAAACGGAGTTGAGGAAATTTTTACGAAAAAAGGCGAAAGAAAGCCATTAATGGTTTCCGTGACAATGGAAAGTATGGGGACAATGTTGGTAGGTACGGAAATTGCTGCCGTTTTAACTATTTTAGAACCATATTCCATTGATATTCTCGGTTTAAACTGCGCCACTGGTCCAGACTTGATGAAACCACACATCAAGTATTTATCAGAACATTCTCCTTTCGTAGTTTCCTGTATTCCCAATGCCGGTTTACCGGAAAATGTTGGTGGTCAAGCTCATTACAAACTCACACCAATAGAATTACGTATGGCGTTGATGCACTTTGTTGAAGATTTGGGTGTCCAAGTGATTGGGGGTTGCTGTGGGACACGACCAGCACACATTCAACAATTAGCGGAAATTGCCAAGGACTTAAAACCAAAGGTTAGACAACCAAGTTTAGAACCAGCAGCAGCTTCAATTTATACCACTCAAAACTATGATCAAGATAATTCTTTCTTGATCGTCGGTGAACGTCTTAACGCCAGTGGTTCTAAAAAATGCCGTGACTTACTGAACGCTGAAGACTGGGATGGTTTGGTGTCTATGGCCAGAAGTCAAGTTAAAGAAGGCGCACACATTTTAGATGTGAATGTTGACTATGTGGGACGGGATGGCGTGCGTGATATGCACGAGTTAGTTTCTCGCATTGTTAATAATGTTACTTTACCTTTAATGCTCGATTCCACCGAATGGGAAAAAATGGAAGCGGGGTTAAAAGTTGCCGGAGGTAAGTGTTTACTCAATTCTACCAACTATGAAGACGGCGAACCCCGATTTTTAAAGGTGTTGGAATTAGCGAAACAGTATGGTGCTGGTGTCGTCATTGGTACAATTGACGAAGATGGCATGGCAAGAACCGCAGATAAAAAGTTTCAAATTGCCCAACGTGCTTACCGTCAAGCTGTAGAGTATGGTATTCCAGCGACAGAGATATTTTTTGATACTTTAGCTTTACCGATTTCTACAGGGATTGAAGAAGACCGGGAAAACGGAAAAGCCACTATAGAGTCAATTCGCCGCATTCGTCAAGAATTACCTGGGTGTCATGTAATTTTGGGTGTATCTAATATATCCTTTGGCTTAAATCCAGCAGCGCGTATGGTGTTGAACTCAATGTTTTTACACGAAGCGATGAATGCGGGAATGGATGCAGCAATTGTTAGCGCGAGTAAAATTTTACCCCTAGCGAAAATTGAACCCCAACATCAAGAAGTTTGTCGGCAATTAATATATGATGAACGCAAATTTGATGGTGATGTTTGCGTTTATGATCCTTTGGGAGAATTGACAACAATTTTTGCAGGAGTCAAAACCAAACGTAATACAGGCGTTGATGAAAGTCTACCAATTGAAGAACGTTTAAAACGTCATATTATTGACGGTGAAAGAATTGGTTTAGAAAAACAATTAGCTACAGCTTTAGAACAATATCCACCTTTGGAAATCATCAATACTTTTCTCTTAGATGGAATGAAAGTGGTAGGGGAATTGTTCGGTTCTGGACAAATGCAGCTACCTTTTGTATTACAATCAGCAGAAACCATGAAAGCGGCGGTGGCTTATTTAGAACCCTTCATGGAAAAATCGGAAGCTGGTAATAATGCTAAGGGAACTTTTGTGATTGCCACTGTTAAAGGTGATGTCCATGATATTGGTAAAAACTTGGTTGATATCATCTTATCTAACAATGGTTATAAGGTGATTAATTTAGGGATTAAACAACCAGTTGAAAACATCATTCAGGCTTATCAAGAACATAAACCTGATTGTATTGCCATGAGTGGTTTGTTAGTCAAATCCACCGCTTTCATGAAGGAGAATTTGCAGGTTTTCAATGAAAAGGGAATTACTGTTCCTGTAATTTTAGGTGGTGCGGCGTTAACTCCTAAGTTCGTGAATGAAGATTGCCAAAATACTTACAAAGGTAAAGTTGTTTATGGCAAGGATGCTTTTTCTGATTTGACTTTTATGGATAAGTTAATGCCAGCAAAAGCTGCCGGAAATTGGGATGATTTAAAAGGGTTTTTGGATGAGGTAGGAACTGAAGAATCTACCCATGAAGTTAAAGAAAAAGTTGCAAAATCTGTAAAAGCACCTGCTGAACCAAGGGAGATAGATACAAGGCGTTCTGAAGCTGTAGAAATTAACATTGAACGTCCCACTCCTCCTTTTTGGGGAACGCAATTATTACAACCTGATGATATTTCTTTAGAGGAATTATTCTGGTATTTAGATTTGCAAGCTTTGGTGGCTGGACAATGGCAATTCCGTAAGCCGAAGGAACAATCTAAGGAGGAATATCAAGGGTTTTTAAGTGAGAAGGTTTACCCGATTTTAGAAAGTTGGAAAGCGCGAATTATTGAGGAGAAGTTGTTGCATCCTCAAGTGATTTATGGGTATTTTCCTTGTCAGTCTGAGGGAAATTCTCTACATATATATGATGTGGAAAATCAATCTCAACAAATTGCCAGTTTTGAGTTTCCCCGTCAACGTTCTGGGAGAAGATATTGCATTGCAGATTTCTTTGCACCGAAGGAGTCGGGAATAATTGATGTTTTCCCCATGCAAGCGGTGACTGTGGGGGAAGTTGCTACGGAGTTTGCACAAAAGTTATTTGCTGATAATCAATACACTGATTATCTGTATTTTCATGGAATGGCGGTGCAGGTTGCGGAAGCTTTGGCGGAATGGACTCACGCGAAAATCCGCCGTGAGTTGGGTTTTGGTGATGCTGAACCGGATAATATTCGGGATATTTTGGCACAGCGTTATCAAGGTTCTCGGTATAGTTTCGGTTATCCTGCTTGTCCGAATATTCAGGATCAGTATAAGCAGTTGGAGTTGTTGGGTACTGACAGGATGAAGATGTATATGGATGAAAGTGAACAGTTATATCCTGAACAGTCTACGACGGCGATTATTGCTTATCATTCTGTAGCTAAGTATTTCACTGCTTAGTTTTGATATTTTATCCCCCTTCGTTTTTTGATGGAGGGGGAGTTTATTTTTTTGAGTTTCGCGCAAAGACGCAAAGTAAGAAGGATAAGAATAACAATGTGGTAAGTTATTTATATAAGTCAAAACCTATTTTCCAATAATGTCAGCCAGAGATTTATTTCATGAATCAGTAAGAAATGCACTAGAAAAGGAAGATTGGATTATTACTAATGATCCTTTGGAAATTCAATTTGAGGAAGTAAAACTGAAAATTGATTTAGGTGCAGAAAGGTTAATAGCAGCAGAAAAAGCGGGTGAAAAGATTGCTGTGGAAATCAAAAGTTTTGCTACTAACTCACCAGTGAGTGATTTTCATACAGCATTAGGTCAGTTTCTTAATTATCAAATTGCACTTGAAGAAAAAGAACCTGAACGTTTATTATACTTGGCTGTTCCTGTAGATGTATACGAAACCTTTTTTCAATCTCGCCTTCGCGTATTGCAGTACAACGTCATCAAGTTAAAATAGTAGTATATGATCCGATTATGGAGGTAATTGTCAAATGGCAACTTTAGAACACTATCGTCAATGTATTCAAACTATTCTTAATAAACATGGTCAATTTAAACCTAACTATGAAGAAATAGATAATGAATTGATTTTTGATACTTTCCATGATCACTATCAGTTAATGTATGTGGGATGGAATGGTTTAAAAAGGGTTTATTATAGTATTATTCATTTTGATATTAAAGATGGCAAAATCTGGATTCAGCAAAATATGACTGATGCAGATTTAGCTCAAGAATTGGAGAATATGGGAGTACCAAAAGAGGATATTGTACTGGGTTTACAACCACCCTATAAACGCCCTTATACTGGTTATGGGGTGGCGTAATTTGGTTCAAATATATGAAAAATTCTGTAATAATTGGTTAGGTAAAGCGAATACTTCGTCAATTGCATATTAAAAACTACAATAATTTCTGCAAAAGATTATAAATATCTCCCTTATCACCTTCTTTTCTTAAACCTACACCAACTACTAAAACTACGACCTGATCATTTTCTACGTGATAAACTATACGGTAACGTTGACCCACAGCCCTAACACTGCGATAATTAATCAACTGTCCCGTTAAAGGTTTTCCCTGTTTTTCAGGTTCTATTTTTAATTTATCAATCCGTGAACTCAAAGCTTTCTGGTGACGTTTATCTTTAATATTCCCTAACATCTCCAATGCTAAAGGTGTTAACTGAATTTCAAATTCAATCTGATCAGATTGTGGTTTATCAAAGTCCGAGTTTAAGTTTTGCATCATTCCAACTAATAGTTTCTCCCCTGTCGGCTTGAGCTATACTTTCTTGTAGTTGCTGGGTAAATTCTTTATCAGATAAAATTGCTAATGTTTCTAGCAAAGATTCATATTGCTCAAAACTAATGGCCGCCATTACTGGTTTACCATGTTTGGTGATGATTATTGGTTCTTGTTGTAAATCATCTGGTAAATCTAAAAGTTGCTCTTGTGCTTCTGTAATTGTTAGGTATTTTAACATATTTTGGTTGTCAATAATTTCTCTATGTCATTATATCACTAATTCAAGTTAATTTCAAAATATGATTTTTAGGTTATCCACAATCTTGATGTAATTAATTGGAATTAATATAATATTTTGCTTGTTTACTATTGTATCATGTTTCATAGTTCTTCCCCAATCAACAGTTCAAAAAATATTTAATCGCAATATTCATGAAAACAGATTCCATCTTTTATCGCATTTTTCAAACCTTACCTCAATCTTTTTTTGAATTGATTAATTTACCCCCTAGTGAAGCAAATGCTTATGATTTTGCTTCTGTAGAACTCAAACAAACAGCTTTTAGAATTGATGGTGTATTTGTACCTAAAGATAATCAACCAAAAAGAACGATTTATTTTGTAGAGGTGCAATTTCAAAGAGATGAGGATTTTTATTCTCGCTTTTTTTCGGAAATCTTTCTTTATTTACATCTCTATGCTTCCACTACACCCTGGCAAGCTGTGGTTTTATTTGCTAAACGTAGTATAGAACCCACAGAAATAGAACCCTATCGCTATTTATTGGAAAGTCCTTTGGTAACTCGGTTATATTTGGATGAATGGGTAGATGTACAAACATCCTTGGGATTAGGTATCATTAAGTTAGTGGTGGAAAAAGAAAAAGCAGTTCCAGCTTTAGCGAGAACTTTATTATCACAAGCAAAATCAGATTTACCTGATACCCGTCAACAAAGAAATTTGCTAGATTTAATTCAGACAATAGTTTCCTATAAATTACCCCTTCTTAGTCCCCAGGAGTTAGCAAGAATGTTTACTATGAGTGATTTAAAGAACACCAGATATTATCAAGATGTGCGTTATGAATCAGAATTAAATCTGGTAATGCGTTTACTGGAAAGGCGCGTAGGTGGAATTAATCAAGATTTACAGGTAAAAATTAATAAGTTATCTGTGGAAGATTTGGAAAATCTAGGTTTAGCGTTGTTGGATTTTACCAGTGTTAATGATTTGGTTATTTGGTTAAATAATCAAAATATTGCAGAGGGTTAAATATTAATAGTGGGTTACGTTCCTAACCCACCTGACAACTTTTAATTTAATTGTTTCATCATCACAGATTTATTCAGTTTTACCAATAAATTTTCTCTGTTATCCGTGCCTGGAGTGGTTCAATATTCCATATTTTATAATTTGTCGTAATTTAATAACTTTTGGTTAAACGCTACTAAACACAATATTTTACAAAAAATCACAACAAAACGTAATTTAGTAAATTTTGCAAATAAATATTGGAAATAATTTTCATCTAGCTTATTGACTTTTATTCCTAAAAGTTTTAAATTGATTTACCAGATTAGTTGAAAGTTATTTGCAAAAATACTGAGAAAATTTACTAATGAATAGCAATAAAGTGGGTGTGACTAAAAAGGGCTTATTAGCTGCTAGTGGGGCATTTGCAGCCCTCGCTGGTTTAGTTAGCACCTTGGGCGGAATGCAAGAAGTTGTAGCTAACCCAAATCTCAACCAACAAGCACCACGCTTACTTGCCCAAAGAAGTTCTCAAACTTTAACAATAGTTTTTCCTACTCGAAAGGATGCACCTGATTTGCAAGAAAAGGCTAACAAGGTAGCCAAATTCTTGTCTAAAGAATTGGGAATGCCTGTAAGAGCGCAGTTAGCTGATGATACAGCCGCCGTGGAAGCTTTACGAGCAAACCGTGCTGATGTGGCTTTCTTGAGTAGTCGTCCAGCTTTGAAGGCTGAACAATTAGCAAATGCACGCTTGCACTTAGCGGAAGTTCGTGACAATTATTCCGGGAGATTTACTTATAACTCCATATTTGTTGTTCCCAAAAATAGCCCTCTGCAAACCAGAAATACTGCTAAAGCAACTCTGGAACAGCTACGGGGTAAAAGAATGGCGTTTACTTCTCCTACTTCTGGTTCAGGTTTTATGTTCCCTGTGAGTGAGTTGGTGAAAAACGGTTTTGTACCTGATAAAGACCGTATGGAAGGGTTCTTTGGTCAAATTGCCTACGGCGGTAATTATAGTAAAGCTTTAGAAGCTGTAGTGCGTGGTCAAGCGGATGTGGCAGTAGTATCAGAATATGCCATGTACCCCCCTTATATTTCCAATGAAGACCGGTCTAAGTTACGTGTGCTGCATAAAATTTCTGGTGTTCCTGCTCACGGAGTTGTTGTTGATGATGATATTCGAGCAGATGTTCGGGAAAAAATCATTAACGCCCTACTCAAGTTAAATAGACCAGAAAATAACGAAATGCTCAAGAGCTTGTATAATTCTACAGAGTTAGTGAGAGTCGATCATAATCGTCATCTCAAACCTGTCCGCGAAGCCTTGAAAACTTTGGGAATGGAACCATAATTACAGCAGAAGTCAGGAGTCAGGAGTAAAACTGGCCTTGTACATAAGGTTCAATTGAGATTCTGTAGCTCATTGATCTGCAATCTGCTGTAATTAGGGGTAAGCATTATGCTAAACCCCTATAAAAATTTCTCCTTATATCCAATTAGCTATTATCAATTACCAGCGTGAAACAGATCGAATGTCATAATTTAGAAACGGCTTATTCTACATCTTTAAATCGTCCTATCCTCAACAATATTAATCTTGAGATTGAACAAGGTGAATTTGTGGTTTTGTTGGGTTTGAATGGTGCAGGCAAGTCTACATTATTGCGATCGCTGGTAGGTTTAGTACCATTGGAAAAAGGAGAAATTCACATTAGTGGTTTACAAATTACTCTCCAAACATTGCCGAAAATTCGCCGGGAAATTGGGATGTTGTTTCAAGGTGGTGGTTTAATTCGGCAATTATCAGCTATTGAAAATGTTTTGTGTGGTCGTTTGGGTGTGAGAACAACTAGACAAACTTTATTTGGTTTTCCTCAACGCGATCGCCTTTTGGCAAGAGAATTATTAGGACAATTAGGTTTAAGGGAGCAAATGTATCAAAAAACGGGTCAACTGAGCGGTGGACAACAACAAAGAGTAGCGATCGCTCGTGCTTTAATTCAATCACCACAAATACTTTTAGCTGATGAACCTATCACCGGTTTAGATGTAGTTGCATCCCAACAAGTAATGCAAACTTTATCTCACCTCAACACAGATCAAGGCTTAACTATTATCACAGTATTACATGATTTAGGCATAGCCGCAGAATACGCCCACAGAGCTATAGTTTTAGATGCGGGTCGTGTAGTTTATGACGGAAAATGTGATAACTTGCAAGAAAAATTTTCTCATGTTATAAGCGTGTAAAAATCTAGAGTCACCCCAATAACTTTATAATTAATGTTTAATTTTTGCTGATAACATTTTTGTTTTAATCCTGTAAATCCTTAAATCCTGTACTTCGACTTCGCTCAGTAACCAGACATCCTGATTCTGACAAATTGCCCAATCAGCAACTTACATTATTATTGATTTTATTTTTATATTCTCAAATCAAAATTACGAGTCATGAAAAAAATGAAAAAATCCTTTAATTCTAAATTTCTTCACCATTACTCTTGGCTAATTAATATAGTGATTGTATTAGTAATGGTAGTAGCTTATATTTGGGCTTTGCAAGGTTTAAAAGTAGACTCTGCACTATTAAAAGATAGCTGGCCTTATATTATAGATTTTATTAGTCGCTTATTTCCACCAGATTGGAAAGTGGTAGATATAGCAATTAAAGGATTAATTGAAACCGTGCAAATGTCCTTATGGGGAACTTCTCTTGGTGCTATTATTTCCCTACCAATAGCGATCGCCAGTGCTAATAATATCGCTCCCTTATGGTTACGTTGGTTAGCAAATTTACTGCAAAATGCCGTTCGTTCTGTTCCCTCAATTATTCTCGGTTTAATATTTGTAGCAGCTACCGGTTTAGGCGCTCCCGCAGGAACGTTAGCTTTATCCATCTACACTATTGGTTATCTTGCTAAATTTTATCAACAAGCTATTGAAGCTGTAGATGCTCGTTCTTTAGAATCTTTACAGGTAATTGGTGCATCAAGAATTCAAGTAGTTCAATATGGAATAATACCCCAAGTTTTACCCTTGGGATTAGGCTATACTTTGTGGATGTTTGAGTACAATATCCGTGCTGCTTCCGTACTCGGTGTAGTTGGTGCAGGAGGAATAGGTTTTCAGTTAAAAAGTTATATAGATGGTTTTGAATACAACAAAGCTACAACCATGATGTTAGTGCTATTGGTAGTAGTAACAGTAATTGATGTTATTAGTAGTAAATTACGGCGTTATTTAGATTCAATGTAAAAATTCAGGAAATTATGATGTCAAGCAGTTTATTGTACTCAGTCATGCTACTGCAAAGCTCAATCTATGTTTTGTCTGACTCATGCTTAATCGGTTAGCTCACGTATAGATATCAAATGGGTTCTATACTGAGATATATCTTTTACTACCTTTCCGACTTTTCAAACACCCTCTTATACCTTTCCTCTTGTATCTATGACTAACTCTCAACCTAATCCTTTGGAACTTGCTAAACAAGGTGATACTAAATCCATTACCTTTTTGATAAACCGTTCCCTTAAATCACAAGGTATCACAGCAAAAACAATTATTCAAGATAGCTGTTTAATAGTAATGTTGGAAGCCCAACAAATACCAGAACATAATCTAGCCTTATTAATTTACAAAGGTGTATTAAACTTAGGAATCAAGTCAATTCAAACTCTAAAAGTATATGGAAGACAAATAGGAAAAGAAAATCCAGCTTGGAAGCAAGACTTTAATCTTGTAGAAGCAGTTAAAGTAGTATCAAATACAGAAAATAATCAAATTAGTAATTCATTCAATTGATAAAGTTGAAAAGGATAATTTAGAATCATCTAAAATAATATCTCCAATACATACTAATGATAATCCACCAATTAACAGTGCTGAACAAAAAGAAAAAATAAAAGATGTTCCAGATAAAATCTTGCTAC
Organism: Sphaerospermopsis kisseleviana CS-549; assembly: GCF_028329225.1. Classification (NCBI taxonomy): domain Bacteria; kingdom Bacillati; phylum Cyanobacteriota; class Cyanophyceae; order Nostocales; family Aphanizomenonaceae; genus Sphaerospermopsis; species Sphaerospermopsis kisseleviana. Next base: position 11,240 of record NZ_JAQMTI010000262.1, read on the forward strand.
AATGTCAAGGGGAAAATGGGTCTATTATCATCAGTGAATATAGGGTAGTGATCAAGCGAAAAACAGGTTTTTTGAGCCTTTATAAGAAACAAGAAATATCTATTGAATACAAAGATATTTTAGATTTTCAATATGAGCGATCACATTTATTAAAGCTTGGTTTTATATATTTTCAAACAGGGAGTTATCCAAACGAAATAAATTTAATGATCGCGATCGCACAGTTACTTGCTATTTTTAGAGTCGGTTTCTTTTGTATCCTCTAGTGTTTCTGCTGGTAGTTTTGATAAATTATCATTTGTTTCTTCGTTCATAATTGTTGTTGCGCCCTCTGAATCTTTGTCTTCTTGTCTCTGTGGAAATATTTTTTGATCTTCTTCTGAGGTATCTAAAGATGATTCTTCTTGTGGTTCTAGAGATATTTTTTCTCTGTCTGATGAATTAACTTCGCTGTTATTATCTAAGATTTTTTTATGATTTTTTGTTGAAGTATCATCTATTGGTTTCTCGATGGTTGAACTTGATTCTTGTTTCTCATTGCTAGTTCTATGTCTTTTTCTTGACATAGAATCACTAAAATTTAAAAAACTACTACTTGCATTTGCTATATTTGCAGACATAGATGAATGTAATTCTTCTATTTTACCATTTTCTGCTTCAATTAATAAGTCTATAAACTTACTAATCAATTTATTACGTGGTGTATGCTTTAAATAATCTTCTAAGTAAGATTTGTATAAATCTATTAGTTCAGAATCATTTTTTAATGTGTAACCATCTCTCATCCACTTATCCAAATCTGATAATAGTTGATATTTTTTACTGTCTTTTTTCTTAAGTTTTAACAAGTTTTGGCGATATGGCTGATCATCTAACTTAGTTTTTTTATTCCCAGCAGAATTTTTACTTGTCTGAGAACTAACCAAATAAGAAAAAAGGCTAGAATCTATTTCTTCTTCTTGCAGAAGCTCTAATGCTTGATTAATTTCACAACTACTGTTGCCATACCAGATGATTACCCCTTTAATACTCAGAATCTAATTTAACACATTTACAATATTTATTACCAAATCATCCCCAAATTCAAAACAAAACCCTTTAAAACATCTTCCCCCAAAACCGTAGCAGGACAATCTAAAACCTCAACCTCCTTCCCAGGTCTATAAATTTCCACTTGACGAGATTTCCGATTAATTAATATACCCAAACGCACACCATTATCTATATACTCTCTCATTTTTTCTTGTGTAGTCTTCAAACTATCACTAGGAGAAAGTAACTCAATTACAAAATCAGGACAAATAGGAGGAAACTTTTGTTTTTCCTCATCAGTTAAAGCATCCCATCTTTCTAACTTGATCCAAGAAGCATCAGGAGAACGATCAGCACCATTTGGTAACTTAAAACAAGTAGAAGAATCAAAAGCTATACCAGTACCATCAACATCAGTCCAATTCATTACTTGTTGAGTGATTCTCGCATTTTTATTTCCCGTTTCTCCTCCCGTTGGTGGCATAATGATTAATTCTCCATTGGCATTTCTTTCAAATCTCAATTCGCGGTTGTTTTGACATAGTTGAAAAAACTGCTCATCAGTCATTTCTATTACTGATTCTAAATTAACAGTTAAAGCATTCATGGTCATATCCTCATTGAAAAATAAGGCTGTAATTTTAACTATCTCATATCATATTATATACGATTAATTTAATTTTTTTTATATAGATTATTTAACAGAGAAAATAACGATGTACACAAAAACTCTCTTACCTCTGCGGTTCATTCCTTTTCTTCTGTGTCCTCTGTGCCTCTGTGGTTCATTCCTATACCAACTACATAATCATTTAACAACCATATAGTTACATAACCAACTATTTATGTAAATAGAAATTACAAACATCTGAGAAAACCTTGCTAAATTGTTAAGATTTATCAATAATGATTACGTTTTTTATATCATTTTGTTTCAGTTCAGGGAGAAAACCCCCACTGACACAGAGTTTTCTGGTACAAAACTCTTAATTGCCGAAGAAAATGGAAGAAAAAAACTTCCAGTAGAGAACACGCCTCAAAGGAGCTTATCTGAATGTTCACCCAGGTCAAGTCCACAATTAGACATATTGCACCTGACGACCTACGCGGACGCAATCTGATTAAAGTCGTTTATGTTGTGCTTGAGTCTCAATATCAAAGTTCTTTATCTCAAGCAGTACGGGAAATTAACGCCAACCATCCCAGCGTGGCCATTGAAATTAGTGGTTACTTAATTGAGGAACTGCGCGACTCGGAAAACTATGAAGATTTTAAACGCGATATAGCTAGTGCTAATATATTCATCGCTTCCCTGATATTTATTGAAGACTTAGCGCAGAAACTCGTCGCAGCAGTCGAACCCCACCGGGATAACTTCGATGTAGCGGTTGTGTTCCCCTCCATGCCTGAAGTTATGCGTCTTAACAAAATGGGTAGCTTCTCCCTGGCACAGTTGGGACAGTCTAAGAGCGTCATTGCCAACTTCATGAAGAAGCGTAAAGAGAAATCTGGCGCTGGTTTCCAAGATGGAATGTTAAAGCTCTTGCGTACTCTTCCCCAAGTGCTGAAATTCCTCCCCATTGAAAAAGCGCAAGATGCGCGTAACTTCATGCTGAGTTTTCAGTATTGGTTAGGTGGTTCAGCAGAAAACCTGGAAAACTTCCTGCTGATGCTGGCTGATAAATACGTCTTAAAAGGGGAAGATAAACAAAAACTAGCTGCTGCTGAATATCAAGCACCAGTAGTTTATCCCGACATGGGTATTTGGCATCCTTTAGCGCCAAATATGTTTGAAGATGTACGAGAATATCTAAACTGGTATTCTGTCCGCAGAGACATTTCTCGAAATATCAAAGATCCCCTCGCACCATGTGTAGGTTTGGTTTTACAACGAACTCACCTAGTTACTGGAGATGATGCACATTATGTAGCAATTGTCCAGGAATTAGAATCTTTAGGTGCAAAAGTTCTCCCTGTGTTTGCTGGTGGTTTGGATTTCTCTAAACCTGTAGATGCTTATTTCTACGAACCTACAACCAGATTACCCTTAGTTGACGCGGTTGTTTCCCTGACTGGTTTTGCTTTAGTGGGTGGACCTGCAAGACAAGACCATCCCAAAGCTATTGAAGCATTAAAAAAATTAAACCGTCCTTACATGGTAGCCTTGCCTTTGGTGTTCCAAACCACCGAAGAATGGTTAGATAGCGATTTGGGGTTACATCCTATTCAAGTGGCTTTACAGATTGCTATACCTGAACTAGATGGAGCAATTGAGCCTATTATCCTATCCGGTAAAGATGGGGCAACAGGTAGAGCGATCGCCCTCCAAGACCGGGTAGAAATTGTTGCTCAACGTGCCTTAAAATGGGCTAGTCTGCGTCGCAAACCCAAATTAATCAAAAAAGTCGCCATCACCGTTTTCAGCTTCCCCCCCGATAAAGGAAACGTGGGAACTGCGGCATATTTAGATGTATTTGGTTCTATCCATGAAGTTCTCAAAGGACTGAGAAACAACGGTTACGATGTGCGGGACATCCCGGAAACCGCCCAAGAGTTGATGGAACAAGTCATCCACGACGCACAAGCGCAATACGCAAGTCCTGAACTCAACATTGCTTACAAAATGTCAGTCCCCGAATATGAAGCACTGACACCGTACTCCCAACGCTTAGAAGAAAACTGGGGTCCACCACCAGGAAACTTAAACAGTGATGGACAAAACTTGCTCGTATACGGTAAGCATTTCGGTAACGTCTTCATCGGTGTGCAACCCACCTTCGGCTATGAAGGCGACCCCATGCGCTTATTATTCTCCCGTTCCGCTAGTCCCCATCATGGCTTCGCCGCTTTTTATACTTATTTAGAAAGAATTTGGGGTGCTGATGCTGTTTTACATTTTGGTACACACGGATCATTAGAGTTTATGCCTGGTAAACAGATGGGGATGTCTGGAGATTGTTACCCAGATCAATTAATTGGCACAATTCCCAATCTGTATTATTACGCAGCGAACAACCCCAGTGAAGCGACAATTGCTAAACGTCGCAGTTATGCAGAAACAATTTCTTACTTAACTCCACCTGCGGAAAATGCTGGTTTATACAAAGGTTTGAAAGAACTCAGTGAGTTAATTGGTTCTTACCAAACTTTGAAAGACAGCGGCCGGGGAGTTTCCATTGTGAATGCGATCGTTGACAAATGCCGCATTGTTAACTTAGATAAAGATATTGACCTGCCAGAAACCGACGCAAAAGATATGTCCTCTGAAGAACGGGATAATATCGTCGGGATTGTTTATCGCAAGTTGATGGAAATTGAATCTCGCTTATTACCTTGCGGTTTGCATATCATCGGTAAACCACCTTCTGCGGAAGAGGCGATCGCCACTTTAGTGAATATTGCCAGTTTAGATCGGCAAGAAGACGGTATACTTGGTTTACCCTCCATCATTGCTAACAGCTTAGGCCGCAACATTGAAGAAATCTACCGCAACAGCGACAAAGGCATTTTAGCCGATGTGCAATTATTACAAGACATTACAATGGCTATCCGTGCGGCTGTAGCGGCTTTAGTACAAGAACAAATTGATGCAGAAGGTCGAGTTTCCTTAGTATCCAAGTTGAACTTCTTTAACATGGGTAAAAAAGAACCTTGGGTAGAATCGCTGTATCAGTCAGGTTTTAATAACGTAGATACATCTGCATTAAAACCCTTGTTTGAGTATTTGGAATTTTGCTTAAAACAAGTATGTGCAGATAACGAACTTGGCGGTTTATTGCAAGGTTTAGAAGGTGAATATATTTTACCCGGACCCGGTGGCGACCCCATCCGTAACCCTGACGTATTGCCCACAGGTAAAAATATACACGCTTTAGATCCCCAATCTATTCCTACCACTGCGGCGGTACAATCGGCGAAAATTGTCGTTGATAGGTTGTTAGAACGCAATAAGACTGAAAATGGTGGAAACTGGCCGGAAACCATCGCCTGTGTCCTCTGGGGTACAGATAACATCAAAACCTATGGCGAATCCCTGGCACAAATTATGTGGATGGTGGGAGTGCGTCCTGTTCCCGATTCTTTAGGACGGGTGAACAAGTTGGAATTGATACCCTTAGAAGAATTGGGTCGTCCTAGAATTGACGTAGTAATTAACTGTTCTGGTGTCTTCCGTGATCTGTTCATTAACCAGATGAACTTACTGGACCAAGGTGTAAAAATGGCTGCTGAAGCTGATGAACCCTTGGAAATGAACTTTGTGCGGAAACACGCACTGCAACAAGCAGAGGAAATGGGAATTAATCTGCGTCAAGCTGCAACCCGTGTATTTTCTAATGCTTCTGGTTCTTATTCTTCTAATATCAACTTAGCGGTGGAGAATAGCACTTGGGATAGTGAAGCAGAGTTGCAAGAAATGTATTTGAAACGCAAATCTTTCTCTTTCAATTCTGATAACCCTGGGGTAATGGATGAGTCACGGCAGATTTTTGAAACTACTTTGAAAACTGCTGATGCAACTTTCCAAAATCTTGATTCTTCGGAAATCAGTTTAACTGATGTGTCCCATTATTTCGACTCTGACCCAACAAAATTAGTTGCAAGTCTGCGTACAGATGGTAAGAAACCTGCATCTTACATTGCAGATACAACTACCGCGAATGCACAGGTAAGAAGTTTATCGGAAACTGTGCGTTTGGATGCGCGGACGAAGTTGTTAAACCCCAAATGGTATGAGGGGATGTTGTCTCACGGTTACGAAGGTGTGCGGGAACTTTCTAAGCGGTTGGTTAATACCACTGGTTGGAGTGCAACTGCTGGTGCTGTGGATAACTGGGTTTATGAGGAAACCAATGAGACGTTTATTAAAGATGAGGAAATGCAGAAGCGTCTGATGAATTTGAATCCTCATTCTTTCCGCAAGATTGTTTCTACTTTGTTGGAAGTCAATGGTCGCGGTTATTGGGAGACAAGTGAGGAGAATTTAGATCGGTTGAGAGAGTTGTATCAGGAGGTGGAAAATCGGATTGAAGGTATAGAATAGGTTTAGATGGGCAGGTATAAAACCTGCCTATTTTTGGGATTTTGCTTTTTTGCACGCAGAGGCGCAGAGGCGCGGAGAGGTGTTAGGAGTATGGTATAATTGCTGTGAGTTTCGCGCAAAGGAAGAGAGAGATTAGTTTATGATTTAGGTGAACTAAGAATTTTTGATAATTCACATAATGACATAAAATTCAAAGATAAATGATTCAAACATTTAAAAATAAGTCTTTAGAAAATCTGTTTAAAGAAAATTTTAATAAAGGAGTTCCCGCAAACCTAGAAAAGAAAATTAGAATTAGATTAGAAGTTATAGACTCAGCTTTAATTGTAGATGATATTAGATTACCAGGATATGATTTACATGAATTAAAAGGAGATAGAAAAGGAACTTGGTCAATTAAGGTATCAGGAAACTGGCGAATAACTTTTAAATTTGAAGATGGTGATGCTTATGATGTCAATTTAGAAGATTACCATTAATGTTGTGTTAAGATAGTAGTAAATAGTTGAAAACTGTTAAATAAATTTCACCAAGCTATTAAGGAGTATTAATTATGAATAATTGGCAAAATATTACTGAAGATAGATTAGCAAGACCAATACATCCAGGTGAAGTAATTGCAGATATTTTAGATGATTTAGAAGTTAATTATCACGATTTTGCCGAAGTTTTAGGAATATCTCATCAAACAATTCAGGAAATTATTAATGGTGAAAAATCCATTACTGTAGATATTGCCATTCGTTTGGGTAAAGCGTTAGGAAATGGACCGAGATTGTGGTTAAATCTTCAGCAAAAGGTTGATGTTTGGGATGCTTTGCAAAGTCATCAGGAAGAATATAATAAGGTTATGACTTTGGTTTAGAAAAAATGATGTTTTAAAGGGGTTTGTTTTGAATTTGGGGATGATTTAGTAATTTATGTTTTAGTAAAAGAAGTAATTTTTTAAATATAGGCACTGTGTAAAATATGAAACCTAAAAATTACTTAGCCTTGACATTTAGTTTAAGTTTAGCTGTGCTAAATTGTGAAATTTTACCAGCTTATGCACTGCCAGGACAAAATATAAAAACAGTAATTAAATGGTCTCGAAATCATGCAAAAATTACACCTTTAACTTCTGTTAAAAAGCTAGAAGAAGGTTATCCAGACTATAGTAGTAAAACTTCTTTTAAAAAATATTCTGTTAGCTTTGATGTTTGGATAAACTCAAAAGGTATTGTGACTGAACAAATGATAGATGCTAGAAACCATGAAAATAATCGTATAAATTTAGAGTTTACGAAAAACAATAATAATGGTTTACAGTTAATTAATATGATATATGGTCAAACTATTGTTAATGACTATCAGAATGCTAAATATGTTGACATGGTAAAAATTGGTGGACTAGGACTTATTAAATTTTATAGAGGAAAAAAATATGCTTATGAAATTTGGGGAGATGGAGGTTCTCATCAATTTACAATTATTCCACTAAAGGATTTAGTAAGTAGGATTGACAATTGGAAACGACAGCAGTAATAATTCATGGTATAGATTCATTAAATAAGACAATTATCTTTAATAGTAATATGCTATATCCTAGAACATTTTCAGAGTTAGAGTTTATCAAACAGCTTAAACAACTTGAAGCTGTTCAATTTCAACTAAAACAGAATAATATACTCGGAGCTAGAATAGCCCTTTTTTTACTAGATAGTTTAGCAGATATAATCTCATATTACTTTATTTGTGACTGTCCTTATGATTTAAATATAACTGATGAACAAATGATTAAAATAAAACCAAATTTTCTAGACAGAGTAAAGTTTATAAAAGAAGAATTTCCTTGGGTTGTAGATGAACAACAATATCAATTTATAGTAGAACTGCGACGATTAAGAAACGACACTTTTCACGAGGCTAAGTTGAGAGAAGATGAAGTGATAATTTGCTTAGTTAAAATTTATTATCAAATAATAATAGAGATTCTAAAAGGAGCTACTTTATACCCAGCAGACTATGAATATTATGGAATTTCTCATGATGATTTACGGGAAGATCAAAAACTGCTTAACTATATAGAATCGAAAGGTTTATTAAATGATGGTTTAAAAGATGGCTATATTACCTATTATGAATTAATAGAAAAGGTAGTGAGTCAATATGAATCAGAAGCAGATCAGATATATTACCAAAACATTAATCAAATATTATCTAATGATCTAATAAGAAGAATAGACATCTTAAATGAGATGATTATCTATGTAATTGATTCCTTGAGATCATCTGAAATATTTTATGAAGAACTAGAAAAATTACTTAATGATGAACCAATTAATCAAAGAGATGATACCCATATTGGCGAAAGCGAAAAAGATATAGACGATTTTATTCAAAATATTAATCCATATATTAAGAATAAATATCGCAAGATGGGAAATATATCAAAAAAACAAATAGACGGATGGAAAGTTCAAGCTAAGAATTTACTAAATGAACAAAAAATTCACGATACACTTAAAAAATGGGGAGAAATAGATAGAAAACTTTCAATATTTTCAAATATCGGAGTTTTATTTAGTGCAGCTAAAGCAAGCAAATGAAGGAAAAATAAAACCGCAATTTAAAGGCAATATACATATTCAAAATAATTTCATAACATCCCCGCACCCAACGAAAAGCTCTTTCCTGTGACTCCTCTTTTATCCATAGGAAAATACTCTCAATATCAGCAATAGCAGTAGGTAAAATCTCAATCCGGTATGCCATACTTTTCCTTAAATTCTGCAAATGCTTGATTTAAGGGCATACCCTCACCTTGTTCAAACTCATTGATACTTTGACGTATCTTAGCAACAGATTCAAGTAATTCCAGTCTATCAATCATTTTTTGATAACTTTCAGCATCTTGAACCACAGCAGCAGCTTTACCATTCACAGTCAGCACAATGGGAGCTTTAGTTTCCTTTAACTTATCCAGAAACATCTTTGCTCCGCGCTGAAATTCTGATAAGGGGTGAATATCGCTTAGGCTAAACATCGTAATTTCAATAAATTATTTGATAATTTCATGTTAATTTTATGAAAATATTTTGTCAAGAGAAGAGATCGCTGTTTTGGGGGTTTGGAGGTGCGTTAGTGAAGCTTACCGAAGGTATCGCTGTTTTGGGATGTGGAGAGAGTGCGATCTTCTTACCTTAGTTATTGCTTTTTGATAGAGAAAGATTTAGGTTGGTTACAATAAATCCATCAATAGCACATAATATAATGAGTGAAACCGTCTACATAGAAACCAGTGTTATTGGCTATTTAACAGCCAGATTCACCAAAAATTTAATTATTGCAGCCAACATGGAAATTACGAGAGATTGGTGGGAAAATCGCCGTCATGATTTTAACCTTTACATTTCTCAAGCTGTTTTAGATGAAGTTGCCGCAGGAGATTCAGAAATAGCTAATAAACGTTTAGAATTGCTGGAAAACTTTGAACTTTTATCAATAAACGAAACTGTTATAAATCTTGCAGAACAATTTATTAATAAAAGTAACCTACCTTCTAAAGCTGCCACAGATGCAATACATATTGCACTAGCTACAATTCATGGTATGGACTATCTGTTAACATGGAATTGTAAACATATTGCCAACGCACAGATTCAGAAAAAATTGGCTCAAATCAGTTTAGACTTTGGGTATGAAATGCCAACTATTTGTACACCTTACGAATTAATGGAGCAATAAATTATGTGGCAAGATGAAATTGTAGAAGAAATTCATCACATTCGAGAAGCCTATGCTAAGTCCTTTAACTATGATTTGCGTGCCATATTTTTGGACTTACAAAAAAAGCAAAACTCAAGCGTACATAAGGTTGTTACACTACAACCAAAACTAAGGTCTAACAAATTATTGGAAGGCACAAAATCATAAGTAAATGCGATAGCGAAAAGTAACCTAGTAATCGCTGTTTGGGGATGTGTGGGAAGTGCGATCGCTATTTTGTGGTTTTGGGAGTGCGATCGCGTTTAGGGGATGTGTGGGTGTGCGATCACTTTTTGGGGGTGTTGGGGTGCGATCGTTGTTTGGGGGTGTTTGGGGTGTGATCGCTGTTTTGGGTTTTGGGGAGAGCGATCGCTGTTGGGAATGTGGAGGTGTGATCGCTTGTTGGGGGTTTGGAGGGTGCGATCTCGTTTAGGGATGTTGGGAGAGCGATCGCTGTTTGGAGTTTTGGGGAAGTGCGATCGTAAAAATAGACCTCATTTACAAACTACCAAACAATAGCAACCAAACCTGAAGCAGTGATATTTTGATCCCACGTTAACAACTTTACAACTTCACCTTTACTAGCTAAAACTAACGCAGTTGCCGCAATTTGTCTATCGTGCATTTCATTAATAGAATATAAGCTCATAGTCATTTCAATAACATCTTGATCCAGAGGATAAATTACCACGCGAGGATCAGCTTCTACTGCTAAAATTACATCTTTAGGAGTAGGAATAGATGTTCTACCTCTTTCTACAATCCAAACAGCTTCAGCTAAAGTAGTTGCAGGAATAACTAACTGTGAATTAGGATCACAAAGGATAGTTTTAGCATTTGCACCTAGCTTTAAATTACCTTCAAGAAACCAGATTAAAGCATGAGTATCTAGGACATATTTCATAATTCATTATTACCAGTCTAAACTGTCCTCACTATCCCCATGAAATTCAGCAATTTCAAAATCTGTTTCTGTTGACTGGTTATTTCCAGAAAACATACCAAACTTCATTATTTGATTTTTTATCTGATTTTTTTCCGACTTTAAAAAAGTGACAATAACCAGACTTTCTGAAATATCAGATGGTAATTCTTTAAGTTCTACTTTACCATCTTTGTAAATTCCTTCTATTGCTTGCAACATACTTTTTACTATGAGCAAATTTAGCTGATGTTATTACTTTAACTATACACTATAGATCAGCGATCAGTGTTTAATAAAACTGCCTAGTAGCATCAAAAAAACTCAATGCTGCATCAAAATTACTCTGTGCAATGTAAGCAAACTTTTCATCTAGATCAGCACTAGCCTTTGGTCTAATTATAATTCGCCTAGTCATTGTTATGATTTGCGAATTTTTTCAATCAGTTGGGAGCGTTTTTGTTCCCACCATTCATCTGTAATTTCTATTCCTTCACCGCTATCTAATCCTTCCAATAATAACTTTTCTATTCTTGATTGTTGGACTTTTTCTAAGTCTTGACGAATCAAATGTCTAATGTATTCGCTGGTTGTACTGTAGCCACCTTTTTCAACCTGTTCGTTGATAAAATCCCGCATAGAATCGGGAAGAGAAATATTTACTGTAGTCATAATTAACAAATGTTGATTTTTCTGACTATTTTATTATGGCAAATCAAATATTGTCAATTTTTGTCAAACAGTCAGCAAACTGATCGCTTGTTGAGGGTGTTGTAGGTGCAAGATATGAGTTTAGGGATGTAGAGGAAGTGCGATCGCTGTTTTGTGGTTTGGAAGGTGCGTTAGCGGTAGCTTACCGAAGGTATCGCTGTTTTGTGGTTTGGAAGGTGCGATCGCTTGTTGGAGGTGTGAAGGGAGAGCGATCGCTGTTGTGGGATATTGGGAGTGCGTTAGCGGTAGCTTACCGAAGGTATCGCTGTTTTGGGTTTGGGGGGTGCGTTAGCGAAGCTTACCGAAGGTATCGCGTTTGGGGATGTTGGAGGTGCGTTAGCGAAGCTTACCGAAGGTATCGCGTTTAAGGGATGTGGGAATGCGTTAGCAAAGCTTACCGAAGGTATCGCTATTACTGAATACTTTCAATTAATTTAATATTATTTCTCAACCATTCATTGACTAAAATTTGCACATCAATATTTTTTTCTTGAGCGATTTTTTTGAAAAAATTATCAACATCTGGTTCAAGGTAAATTGGATAATGAAACGTTGCATCAGGGTGATAAAACTTACCTTGTTCAGCTTCTGAAAAATCATATTCTGCTTTCATAGTTTTCTTCCTTGGTAATATTGCTGTTCATTAAAAGTTGCTTTTCGTGCTGAAATGATACGAATCAAACATGAATCTTCATCTGTTTGTTCAAAAGTATGAATAACAACCCTTAAAATACCCGTTTCATCTAAACCTATAGTAATCCATCTGTCTTCATAATCACTATGTTCCTCATCATATAAACTTAATTGATATTGATCACGAAAAACAGTTGATGCCAACCGAAAATTGAGTTGATGTTTACGAATATTTTGTTTTTCTTTGGCTGGATTCCAATCAAAATTATAACGCAAATTTATAAATTACAAAGGATTAAATAAGTTTACACCATGATTATATCATAATTTTATACTTTGACAGCGTTAGCGGTAGCTTACCGAAGGTATCGCTGTTTTGAAGTTTGGTGATGTGCGATCGCTTTTGGGAATGTGTAGGGGATGCGATCGCTGTTTGGAGATGTGAGGATGAGCGTTAGCGAAGCTTACCGAAGGTATCGCGTTTGGGGGTGTGAAGGGGTGCGTTAGCGAAGCTTACCGAAGGTATCGCTGTTTGAGGAAGTGGAGGTGGAGGTAAGCTGTTGTGCATTTAATTTGCATAAGTTTAACAGGCAAGATGCCTGTTCCACAAGAGCTAAGAATATTAGGATTATAGAATTTAGCTGCGTAACAGCTTAGTGCGATCGCTTTTTAGTACTGTAATTATGGAATAAGCAATATAATGATAGATATGTATGTCAGCATATGCTGTGGGCTGAAATATTCAAGGAGTATTAATTATGAATAATTGGCAAAATATAACTAATGAGAAATTAGCAAGACCAATACATCCAGGTGAAGTAATTGCAGATATTTTAGATGATTTAGAAGTTAATTATCACGATTTTGCAGAAGTTTTAGGAATATCTCATCAAACAATTCAGGAAATTATTAATGGTGAAAAATCAATTACTGTAGATATTGCCATTCGTCTGGGTAAAGCGTTGGGTAATGGACCGAGATTGTGGTTAAATCTTCAGCAAAAGGTTGATGTTTGGGATGCTTTGCAAAGTCATCAGGAAGAATATAATAAAGTTATGACTTTGGTTTAATAATTAGTAAGATTTAAGATTTATTACATATACTATACCAATACCTAAAAATCAGATTAAGGGTATATAATAAGATATGAGATATTTAAAATTATTGCCTTAATATTTTATGAGGGTATGACTATGAATGCTTTAACTGTGAGTTTAAAATCAGTAATAGATATGACTGATGAGCAGTTTTTTCAGCTATGTCAAAATAACCGGGAATTGAGATTTGAAAGAACAGCTAATGGGGATTTAATTATTATGCCACCAACGGGAGGAGAAACGGGAAATCGGAATGCGGGTATTACTGCTCAAGTTTGGATTTGGAATGAGCAAAATAAGGAGGGTATAGTTTTTGATTCTTCTACTTGTTTTAAATTACCAAATGGTGCAGACCGTTCTCCTGATGCTTCTTGGATAAAGTTAGAAAGATGGGATACTTTAACTGATGAGGAAAAACAAAAGTTTCCTCCTATTTGTCCTGATTTTGTAATTGAGTTACTTTCTCCTAGTGATAGTTTGAAAACTACACAGGAAAAGATGAGGGAATATATAGATAATGGTGTACGGTTGGGTATATTAATTAATCGTAAATCTCGTCAGGTGGAGATTTATAGACCTGGTAAGGAGGTTGAGGTTTTAGATTCTCCTGCTACGGTTTCGGGGGAAGATATTTTGAAGGGTTTTGTTTTGAATTTGGGGATGATTTGGTAATATGGAAGAAGAACAATATACGTAAGAGATAGAGGAGTTATCTGCTCAAAATTGACACTTAACCATTGAATTTTATTCAGAATCCGCAGACGCACAACCTGATCTAAATTATCTAAATCAGTTATAGACTCTGATTCAAAACTTACAGAATAACTCATTTAACGTTCTATCCCATACCTTTTATAAACTTCAGATAAAGGAATAGTAGGTCTTCCTTCTTGACGTTTACGCCCGATTGCCAATAAACTCTGCTTAAATGATTCTTTGATTTCCCTACCCTCATCAGGATCACCGAAGTATTCATCTAGCATTTCATCTACTGTGTTACGGATTAAGTTTTGTAACGCTCCTGATTGACATATTCCTGAGCGTCAATATTTTCCCAAGTTTCTTTACCTAAACCACGTAACTCTAAAATACTACGCTTTGGCTTTGGTGTCATTTTCCATTGTTGACGAATTAAGATAGATAAATCTTCAACTAATTTAAGCTGTTCTTCAGAAGTCAGATTTTTAGCTTGTTCTAACAATTCTTGATAATTAGACATAAATTTTTTCGCTTGTTTTCTACCTTAATTTCACTATACTCTCAATATCAGCAATAGCAGTAGGTGAAATCTCAATCCGGTATGGCATATTTTTCCTTAAATTCTGCAAATGCTTGATTTAAGGGCATACCTTCGCCTTGTTCAAACTCATTTATACTTTGACGTATCTTAGCAACAGATTCTAATAATTCCAGTCTATCAATCAGTTTTTGATAACTTTCAGCATCTTGAACCACAGCAGCAGCTTTAGCAACTAAACCCGACGCAGTGATATTTTGATCGCACGTCAACAACTGTACAATTTCACCTTTACTAGATAAAACTAACGCAGTTGCTGCAATTTGTCTATCGTGCATTTCATTAATTGAATATAAGCTCATAGTCATTTCAATAACAATCGCTATTATTAGATGTAAAAGATGTAACCAATCATCAATATTGCATATTCAAGGAGTATATAATTAGTGATATTAACAATTGGGAGCAACAACCGTGATAGATGGTAAAGCTATTTCTATTTCATTATTTACAGGTGCTTATGGTCTAGATTTAGGATTAGAAGAAGCAGGTTTTCATACTGTAACTGTAGTAGAAAAAGATCGTGATGCTGTTAAAACAATAGCTCTTAATCGTCCATTCCTCCAAGAAAGTGCAATTTCCAGAGAAATACAAAACGTCACCTCTCAACAATTATTAGAAGAAGGGGGAAGAGTTTTAAATTTAGGACGTGCTTTACAACCACAAGAAGTTGATTTAGTTACAGGTGGTCCACCATGTCAACCATTTAGTACCGCAGGAAAAAGAGGTTCTGTAATGGACCCTCGCGGTAGTTTATTTATGGAATTTATTCGCATTGTTAAAGAAGTTAAACCTCGTTTTTTCTTAATGGAAAATGTTAAAGGTTTGCTTTCTGCTCCACTGCGTCATCGGCCAATTAATCAACGGGGAAAAAATTACCCACCTTTAGAAACTGATGAAATGCCTGGTGCTGCTTTAAAAGTAGTATTATCAGAAATGCAAGCAATAGGATATAACATAGTTTATAACCTATTAGAAGCAGCAGATTATGGAGTACCCCAAAATCGAGAGCGTGTCATATTTATCGGTTCTAGAGATGGTGAAACTGCTACATTTCCTATTCCTAAATATTGCAAAAATGGTCAAACTTTACCTAAATGGAGAACATTAAAAAATGCTTTAACTGGTTTAGTTGATGTAGAACCAGAATTTATGTCTTATTCAGAAAATCGTTTAAAGTATTTGAAATTATTAAAAGCTGGACAAAATTGGAAACATTTACCAGAAGATTTAAAAAAAGAAGCTATGGGAGGAGCTTATAATTCTGGAGGGGGAAAAGTCGGTTTTTATAGAAGATTATCCTGGGATAAACCTTCACCAACAATTACTACCAGTCCCCATCAAAAAGCTACAGATATGTGTCATCCTGTAGAATTACGTTGTTTAACAGTGCGGGAGTCTGCAAGGATTCAAACATTTCCTGATGATTGGATTTTTTATGGTTCTGTAAGTTCTAAATATAAACAAATTGGTAATGCAGTTCCTGTATTGCTTGCGAAAGAAATTGGTAGTTATCTCTTTAAGTTAATTCATGGAAACAAATCGAAAGGTAAAGAGATAGCCGAACAATTATCACTTTTTTAAGTAGAGATCAGCAATTTTCTATTTTGTAGCCAATTCAGCAAAAGCTTTATCAATTTTCTACTGGAATTTTATTTGATTGTTGGTGTAAAACCTTAGTCAGTACAAAAATACTATATAATACTGTTTGTAGATGTGGAGGGTGCGATCGCGAAGCGCTGCTGCAAGCAGTTCGCCAATCTCAAATCCCCAAACGGTCAATCTTCGTTGTGTGACAGTTTAGGGTGCGGAAGGTGGGATGTACTACTTGCTAGGCTTTGTTGATCTGTGACAGTTGAGGGTGTGGAATGTGGGTTACATAGCGTTAAAATTTATTCTGTATCCAGTCCCGTCTGCTTCTACTCACAAAAAATTCTCCTTTGGATGATTGATACATACACCCACAGGAGAAATTGTACAACTGTTTTATTTATTTTCCAACTTTTTTATCATCCTACAGCAAAATATCAACTATTCCACCGTTACTGACTTCGCTAAATTCCTTGGCTGATCGACATCTAAACCCTTTCTCGCTGCAATATGATAAGCCAATAATTGCAACGGAATAACTGTCAAAATAGGCGACAAAATTTCCTCTACATCACTAACAGGAATTAAATCATTAAAAATTTCTGCTGCTTCTCCATCATTCACAGATGTCACTCCTATTAACCGGGAATCTCTCGCTTTTGCTTCTTGGGCATTAGAAATCACTTTTTCATATACACTTCCAGGCATGGCGATCGCCACTACCGGA
Source organism: Sphaerospermopsis kisseleviana CS-549 (assembly GCF_028329225.1). Lineage (NCBI taxonomy): Bacteria > Bacillati > Cyanobacteriota > Cyanophyceae > Nostocales > Aphanizomenonaceae > Sphaerospermopsis > Sphaerospermopsis kisseleviana. Next base: position 28,037 of record NZ_JAQMTI010000262.1, read on the forward strand.
ACTTTACTATCCAATAATGCGATCGGTCCATGTTTCATCTCTCCTGCTGGATATCCTTCCGCATGAATATAACTAATTTCTTTTAATTTCAAAGCCCCTTCTAAAGCAATAGGAAAATTAATTCCCCTGCCTACAAAAATGAAATCTTTTGTTTCTGTAAACTCATGAACTAACTGTTCAATATATTTTTCCTGAGTTTCTAAAATCGCCTCAATTTCTATCGGTAACTGTCTTAAACCAGCAATAATTTCTGTTAACCTTTCAGAAGAAATTGTTTGCCGACGATAAGCTAAATCTAAAGCTAAACCATAAAACGCCATCAACTGAGCAATAAAAGTTTTCGTCGCCGCAACACCAATTTCAATCCCCCCATGAGTATTAATAATATTACTCACCATTTGCCCCAAAGTGCTTTCCGGGCGGTTGGTAATGCCTAAAAGTCGCGCTTGATACTTAGCTTCTTTTCCTTGCCTGCGGTCTTTTTCCATACTTAAAGCAGCCAAAGTATCCGCAGTTTCTCCTGATTGAGTCACCCCAATAGTTAAAGTATTAGCAGTCAAAGGTGTAGGTGCATAGCGAAATTCAGAGGCATATTGTACTTGAGTGGGAATTTCTGCCAATTGTTCTAATAAATACTTACCAACTAACGCCGCGTGCCAACTTGTACCACAAGCCACAATTTGAATTTGTTCTAAATCTGCGTAAAATTCCTCTGCTAAATTCAAACTAACAGGAGTTTCCCCACTTCCCGGAAAATAAGCTTCTAAACAAGCTCTAACTACACCCGGTTGCTCATAAATCTCCTTGAGCATGAAGTGTTTAAATCCCTGCTTTTCCACCATAATGGGATTCCAATTCAAAGTGCGGGGATGCTTCTTTAAACGATTTCCAGCAAAGTTGTACACCTCAACCCCCAACGGAGTCAAACGGGCAATTTCCCCATTTTCTAGGGGCAATACAGCGCGGGTATGGGCAACAATTGCCGGCGTGTCCGAAGCACAGAAAAACTCACCTTGTCCAAACCCAATTACTAAAGGCGCTTGCTGACGCACTACAATCAATTCATCAGCGTAGTCAGCAGAAATAACTGCGATCGCATAAGCCCCTTCTAACTTTTGCACCGCTTCCCGCACCGCTTCTAAAAACACAGAAGCCGAATTACTATCTTCAGGAATATGCTTTAAACATTCAGCGATGAGATGGGGAATAACTTCTGTATCTGTATCTGAACGAAATTCATGTCCTAATGCTTTTAAATGTTCCCGCAATTCACGATAATTTTCAATAATTCCATTCTGCACCACCGCTATCCGCAAAGCAGTATCCTGATGGGGATGGGCATTATATTCTTCTGGTTTACCATGAGTTGCCCAACGAGTATGACCAATACCAATTTGAGCTGGGTTTTCTACTTGTTCCAGTTTAGAACGCAAATTTAGTAATTTACCCTTAGCCCGCACGCAATGGATATCACCTTCCCATATCGTAGCAATACCCGCAGAATCATAACCTCTATACTCTAACTTTTCCAGTCCAGATAATAAAATATCCGTTGCTGCTTGAGTGCCTATATATCCAACAATTCCACACATTTTTTATACTACTCCGGTTATTAGTTAACAATTATCAGTTAACAGTTATCACCATAAAGCGGTAATTATATCAAATGAAAAGGCTGGGGACTGGGGAAATATTTATCTTTCTCCTGCCTCCTGCCTCCTGCCTCCTGAACTCCTAAAAAATATTAAGTGCTGAAAACTGAGAGAAGAAACAAGAATCGTGTTAGTTGATGGGTTTCTTGTTTCTCCCTAGCTCAGTCTTCAGCACTATTGTACTGAGTATTTTAAAATACCAGCTTTGTTAGTATGCTAGACCCATGCTGCGAGTTGTTTCAGCACCCAAATAAACGCGGATGCTCAAAAAGTCGGTGGGGCAAGCTGTTTCACAGCGTTTGCAGCCTACGCAGTCTTCTGTGCGGGGTGAAGATGCCACTTGAGCAGCTTTACAGCCATCCCAGGGAACCATCTCTAAAACGTCAGTGGGACAAGCGCGGACACATTGGGTGCAGCCGATGCAGGTATCGTAGATTTTTACGGTATGAGACATTGAAAAAACTGCTCCTTTCGAGTTCTCTTCTTTGGGAAGGAATCATAATCAACGCATAGTTTACCGCAGTGCTGGATGGGCTGTAAGTAAAAGGCTACATAACTTCAAACAATTTAATAAGCCCTATGAACATTTTATTTGCCAAAATCGCTGCTATTCAGCTTTAATCAGCAACAGGGGCATCAAGTGTTTACTCTATTGACTGTCTCCAAATATGGCAAATTGTAAAGATGTGTAAATTTCCGAGCAATTTCTCAGGGTTATCTATAGTACCTATAAATTGGTCGCTGGTAACTCTCAAGTTCCATCAATTTGTTAAGAAGTATTAACTAATTAGATACAAAATTACACAAAATTAAATGCGCTGCAATTTCCTAGTAATCATCAAATATGTTATGTTTTTTTGACTTATTTTATGTAATATTACTGTAGAGTAAGATCAAAATTTTATCTCAGGAGATCAAGGAGTCGTAGGGGCGACGTAGGGGCTACGTAGGGGCGAAGCATTCGGAAAATAACCTGTGATCAAAATTGAGAATTTATCGCCCGAATGCTTCGCCCTTACAGGAAAATAACCTGTGATCAAAATTGAGAATTTATCGCCCGAATGCTTCGCCCTTAAAGGAGTCAGGAGATCAAGGAGTCAGGAGAAATAATTATAGTAAAGTAGGAATTGTGCGTCGCTATCTATCTCTGTTACACTTCAAAAGAAATTGTTAAATTTTTTATTAAGATGCAAATTGCTCAAAAATATAGTAAATCATTAATGATAATCCAGCCCTAGTCACCTATGGTAGAGGTTAATTCACCGATTACGATACCATTTTTAATAATGTAAATCCCATCACATAAACTGATTATGGAACCAGACTCTTTACCAACTGAGTTGATTTTAACAAACCCGCGTCAGTCTCTTGGTAGATTACAACTTGATTGGACACCCCAACCAGGGAACTATGTTGATTTTGAAGGTAAAACCTATGCAGTATTAGAGCGTCGTCATAGGTATCAGTTGAAAGCAGGACGCTACCGCCTACATAATATCGCTATTTATGTCCAAAAAGCTAAACGACCATCAGAAAAAAGTTTAGTAGCTGGACGTTGGGTTATAGGTGATGCTAGTTGTGATTACAATGCTCATTCAGAAATCATCCGCTGTGCAGTCAACCCAGATGGTCCTTGTGAGTCTTGTCGGTTCTATGAAAGTTCAGGTGACAGATGACAGGTGACAGGTGACAGTAAGAAGGCAAGAGGCAAAAGTTTATTCTTCCCAATTACCAATTACCCATTACCAATTACCCATTACCTCCCCTATGGTTAAACGAGTACCATTAACAAAGTCCCATCCTGACTGGAGACGTTTACCAGTTGGTTGAACTTCTCTTAACCATAACAACCCTTCCCCAGTTTGAACAATTGCTCCTATACCTTTGGCAATGTTTACTACTTCGCCAGGTTGGGTAGATACAGTTGACAAATCTGGTAAATTGTGTATTTTATCTCGTAATTGTTCTGGGAGTTCTTGAATATAAGCACGTTCAAGAGGAACTGTAGCAGTGATTTTCAAAGGTTGATTGCGAAAAGTTGTGACGCAGTTAGGATAAAAGCCTCTAATTTGATTATGTAATTTAATGGCACTTTTTGACCAGTCTAGGCTATAGTCTTCTTTTTGAATCAATGACGCATAATTGGCCAGAGAATCATCCTGGGGAATAGGTGTAATTTCCTGGCGTTCCCATTTTAATAAAGTTTCCAGCAATAAATCTGCACCTATAACCGCTAATTTATCGGCTAAAACTTGGGCATTCTCCAGTAAACCAATTGGTGTATTTGCTTTTAATAGCATATCTCCTGTATCCATGCCCACATCCATTAACATGGTTGTGATACCAGTTTCTTTTTCACCGTTATAGATACACCACTGAATAGGAGCAGCCCCTCGATATTGGGGTAAAATCGAACCATGTACATTGATACAACCCAATTTTGGCATATTTAAGATTTTCTTAGACAAAATTTGTCCATAAGCAACAACAACAAACGCATCCGCATCTAATTGTTGTAGTTGGTTTAAAGTTTCCCCATCTTTTTTAACTTTCTCAGGTTGCCATACTGGGAGATTGTGAGCATTAGCAAGTGTTTTGACAGGAGAAGGTGTTAGTTTATTCCCACGTTCTCGTCGTTTATCCGGTTGAGTGACAACTGCTAAAACTTCAATATCTGGATTATTCAGTAATTTTTCTAGAGTGGGAACAGCAAACTGGGGAGTACCAAAAAATACAACTTTCATTATTAATTTGTTGCGAGTTTTTAGCTAGGATTTACTAGTTAATATTAAATGCGTCACGATTCACTGACAACTGACAGCCCACAATGGACTAAATCACAATAACCGTGAAAAAGACGCAAAGCAATTTTGCTTTGAGTACATTAATTTTCGCTATTTAATGGTAGAATGTTTACTATAGGTGCTACAAAAAGTTCCTGAATAAAATACAACGACCCAACCAGCAGGTTAACCAAGATCAATCACTGATTGTATCTGCTGTTTACAGGTTCTAATCTTTTGTATTGTCTCATGGCAGGGCAATTAAGCATCTACTCACCCAGCTTATAAGAAAATCGAGTGAGGCAAAACCACGCCTGATAAAGTATCTCCACCAAGTTCCGATACTTTATCGTACTTTAGGCGGTGGATGTAGGTGAATGCACTGCCCATGCGTGGAGCTATTATGATCCTGACTTATTTGCTTAGGGATTGACAGTTCCCCTAAATAATGCTATTTTTGGAGTAGGTCGAACTGGTAATAAACATGATTGTTTTCGAGTTCAAAGCCAAAGGCACAAAACAGCAATATCAAAGAATTGATGAAGCTATACGGATAAGCCAGTTCATTCGTAACAAGTGCCTACGGTTTTGGATTGTTTGTAACTGTGGGTGCATTCTTGATCGTGACCACAACGCTGCAATCAATATTTTGGCGAAGGCACTAAAACAGACAGGCTATGATTTAAGTACCGTCGGGCGGACGGAAACTTTTACCCTTCGACTGCGCTCAGGGTTAACGCTTGTGGAGAGATGACCCTCTACCCAGATTTGGTAACAAGTTTGGGCATGGTTGCTCATTGAAACAAGAATCCCCGTCTTTTTAAGGCGGGGAGGGTCAATTGATTGCAAGCTAATTTGTAACTGCTGAATTTGGTAGAGATAAAGGTGAGGTTTTTGATGTTGACCCGACTTTGCCAAAATTTTAAAGGAATAAATCAGTTTTAGACTTGACACTCTGCGTCCTAAAGGAGCGGATATTCTTGATTCAACGAGTCCACTTAGACTAGATCCCTTGCAGTTTCTAATCCAGAGGTGGTTCTCTCCTCAAGCGTTACTTAGGGAATGCCCTTTCCTAGTTGGATGATTCCAAATTTTGTTTGAGTTTAAATTCTGTGTCGTGTTTCGACTACTTCGACTTACTTCGACTTACTTCGACACCGCCCTTCGACACCGCCCTTCGACACCGCCCTTCGACA
>NZ_JAQMTI010000263.1:0-4984 GCF_028329225.1 Sphaerospermopsis kisseleviana CS-549
AATATAATTCGCTACTACACAAACAAAGTCCACCTGCGTGGACTAACGAAAAATTAAGGATTTGAAACTTGCGTAGGCAGGTTTTGTCTGTGTAGATGTGATTTTTAATCGCCTAAGTTAGACTTTTCAAACATCCTCTAAGACAGATTTATTCACTTAAATACTCCTGTCTGCGTTCTTGGATGAGTTCATCTACCAAGTTTCTATCAGGTGATTTATCTTTTAATAAACCTCTTAATTTTTTAACTTGTTGTTTGAGGCTGACTAATTGGAGTTTTCCGTTATCTTCCAGAGTTAAAATTAATCTATCTCCAGATTGTAAATTAAGTATTTGTTGGATTTCTTGGGGTAAAGTTAAACGTCCTTCCGGTTCAATATCAAGTTTATAGTGTTGAGGACTTGATGAATTAGGAAGTGTCATAGCTTGATATTTCCTTATTTTATACATATTTCTAGTTTAGCAAAAATCAAAGCCTTCGTAAGTTGGGAAAATTATTTTCATTTATTTACTACCTGTACTCTGGAGTTTTTATACTTATATTTTAAGCTACTTTTATTTTACTCAGTAGTTAACACAAGTATAATTGTACTATATATTTTTTAAATTGAGCGATCTGCTTGCAGCAGCGCTTCGCTATCGCCCACTCTGCACACTCTAGAGCCGTCAAATATTTAGAATCTCTAAAAATTAGCCGCCAATAAATTTAGTTCACCATATTTTTTATAAAAAGGTACTTGCTTTTTCATGAGAGTTATGAGATTCTACTATTAATCTACGATAAATCAGTCGAGATACAGTAGTTTTATCAACAACCCACCACTAACGCTAATGCCTATAACTATAGCTAAGGAGTTGAAAAAGCTTTCCCAACAAATAAATATCAAATATGCGGCAGTCACATTGACATATCTGACAACTGCTATCCCAGAAAATTTTTATCATCCTATATTCATTGAGTAAAAAATATTACTTGGAGTCTCCGATGGGCAAACAACAAAAACAACTAAGACTAGGTGCATTTTTACCCGGAGCAGGTCAGCACGTAGCAGCTTGGCGACATCCTCAAGCACGGAGTAATGGCGCTCTCAACTTTGAGCATTATAAACAGATAGCCCAGACAGCCGAGCGCGGTAAATTCGACGCATTTTTTCTAGCTGATGGTTTAGCCTTACAACATCGTCCCGGTGCAGAAGGCCGGACAGCCTTTGGTGGAGACTTTGAACCTGTAACCCTATTTTCAGCCTTGTCTGCGGTGACAGAAAAGATTGGTTTTATCGCTACAGCCTCTACCACCTATGAAGATCCCTATATTCTCGCACGCAAATTTGCTTCCTTAGATCATATCTCCGGGGGGAGAGCCGGCTGGAATGTAGTGACAACAGGAAGTAGTGAAGCTGCTGGGAATTTCGGTTTAGAAGCCCATCCTATTCACGCAGAACGCTACATCCGCGCCCACGAATTTATTGATGTGGTTAAAGGTCTTTGGGATAGCTGGGAAGACGATGCTTTTGTCCGTGATAAAGAAACAGCTTTTTACTACGACCCCAATAAAATACATCAACTTAACCATAAAGGTAGATTCTTTTCCGTGCGCGGACCATTAAACATTGCCCGTCCGCCCCAAGGTCATCCTGTAATTGTACAAGCAGGTTCTTCTGAAGATGGTAAAGAATTAGCTGGTAAAACTGCCGAAGTGATATTTACTGCTCAACAAACCTTAGAAGATGCTCAAGCCTTCTACGCAGATGTTAAAGGTAGATTAGCAAAATATGGACGTACTCCGGATCAACTCAAAGTTATGCCTGGTGTTTTTCCAGTGGTGGGACTAACAGAAGCAGACGCACAAGCCAAATATCAAGAACTGCAAGATTTAATTCATCCCCAGGTTGGTTTGGCTTTATTACAAGGACTGATAGGGACGGATCTTTCCGCTTATCCTCTGGATGGACCATTGCCAGATTTACCAGACACTAATGATAACAAAAGCCGCCAAGCATTATTAATTGATATTGCTCGTAGACACAATTTTACCATTCGGGAACTGTATCAATGGATTGCAGGAGCGCGTGGTCATTGGACAATTATCGGTACACCAGTACAAATTGCAGATCAACTAGAAAGCTGGTTTCTCAATGACGCTGCTGATGGCTTCAATATTATGCCTCCTTATCTTCCTGGTGGATTAGATGATTTTGTTGATTTAGTAATTCCTGAACTACAACGTCGGGGTTTATTCCGCACTGAGTATGAAGGTACAACTCTGCGGGAAAATCTGGGTTTATCTCGTCCAGTTAATCAATTTCAAAAAGTATTAGCAGCAGTTTAAATAATTGGATTTCGCGCAGAGACGCAAAGGAGCAAAGTTTTAGATTTTAAATCCAAGGTTAAAGAAAATTTATTGTTCCCTTAGATCCCGTCAGCACAGACGTTAAAAGCCTACCGGAGTCTATGCAGACTATTGGAAAGTTAGGCTTGTCCAAAAGACAAGAATGTTCAATCTCACGTATTAAACCCAAGTCAAAATCAACAGCATGATCTCCCACAGATCCCCGATTTTTTGAAAATTCATAACTTTTAAATTCTGCAATTGTTTGAGAAGTCAGGGATCTAAGTTGTCTTGTAACTTTTCTAAGGAAAATATGACTAAATATAGCAAATTGAAAAGCTCTCCCTCCGCCGCAGTTAGAGCCAATCTGGATTATCCTGTCATTGATACTGATGTTCACACTAATGACTTTACTCCTGCCCTTGAGGATTATATTGCTCACTACGGCGGTGTGAAGCTGGTAGATGAATTACGCAAGGCTGAATCTTCTCGTCTTAATCCCAAGAGTGAAGGTAAAGACTGGTATCAACAAACTCCTGAAGAACGTCAATATAACCGGACATTGCGATCACCTTGGTGGGCTAGAGTTACCCGTAATACTTTAGATTTGGCTACCTACACTCTCCCTGCATTACTCTATGAACGTCAAGGGGAGCAAGGTTCAGATTATTCTGTATTATTTCCCAATAATGCCTTAGCTGCGGCTGGTGCAAGTAAGGAGAATCGGCAATTATTGCAACGGGCAATTAATCACTATCATGCTGATATTTACCGCAAATATAGCGATCGCCTAACAGTAGTAGCTGGTATCCCCATGACTACCCCCCAAGAAGCGATTGAAGAGTTGGAGTTTGCTGTAAAAACACTGGGGCTGAAAGTGGCAAATATCCCTGGTGGTGTGAGACGGCCAATTAAGGCGATCGCAGATAAATACCCAGCCGATCAATTCCCAGAAATTGGCAAATATGCCTCTTACATTGACTTTTTCGGGCTAGATAGCGAATATGACTATGATCCCTTCTGGGCTAAAGCCGTTGAATTAGGTGTACCTCTCACCACCCATTACGGTAGTCAAGGATGGACTGGACGCTCCTCCATTAGTAACTACATGAACAACCACATCGGTCACTTTGCTGATGGTTCACAAGCATTTGCCAAAGCATTGTTCTTTGGTGGTGTAACTAGACGCTTCCCCCAATTGCGTATCGGTATGTTGGAAGGTGGGGCAGATTGGGGCGCTCACGTCTACATTCATTTAGTAGACCGTTTCTCCAAGCGCAATTTAGAAGGACTGCAAAACTATAACCCAGATTTAGCTAATCCTGATGAGTTGTTTGAGTTGTTTGCAGAGTATGGTGGAGAAATTACTCAAGGACATTCCCTCAGCAAAGAGGAATTGACTAAAAGTGTACTAGGAGCTTCCTTCAACCGTCACAGTCGTTCACCAGTGGGTAGCGAATTGGAAGATTTTGGTGCAGCAGGGATTCAATCAATTGAAGATATACGCGATCGCTGGGTGAATAGTTTCTTCTTTGGTTCTGAATCAGATGATCGTACTATTGCTGCGGCATTCAACGATAAAGCCAACCCCTTGGGAGTCAAAATTAACGCCATTTACTCCTCTGATGTTGGTCACTGGGATGTACCCGATCTCACCGCGCCTTTAGCTGAAAGCTGGGATTTGGTGAGAGAAGGCGTAATTTCTGAAGCTGACTTCAAAGCTTATGTATTTGGCAATCCCTATAAATTCTACACCCAAGCCAACCCTGATTTCTTCAAAGGTACAGCCGTAGAATCTAAACTACCTAAGACCGAATCTCAAGTAGAGAACAAAACCTTGGTGGGTGTGTAAATGACCTGGTGAGGTTGCGCCAAAAAAAAAGAGTATCCAATCTTCTGGGATGGGCATCCTGCCCGTCCTTGATCCCACATTCCGCACTTCATAAAGTAGCATAATTAAACTACATTGACGGTCAATTAAAACTTATGGTTTGAACAATTACGTATCAGTGGAAAACAAAATTATGAACACACAAAGTTGAGATTTTATTTGTGTTTAAAAGATGTTTCAACAATAATATTTAATTCAAGGTGTGCAATCAGTTATCAAAAAGATAACCAATGAAATCGTCAAACCAGAGAGAACAACTAAGATAATAAATAATATTTTTGGCAAGTAGTAGGTAGGAATTGTAAGATATGACAATGCGACTCCGTTAAATTAAGAATTCGTTGAAATCCTTGTGTCATTAAAAGATGAATCCCTTAAAAACATTGAAATATCCATCTTAATGTGGGAGATTCTTTGGGTTTATTCAATTGATTTTTAACTGTGGATTTTTGTGCTTTCAATGATATTCTTAATTATCTTTGTCCTAAATTATAAACCAAAAGACATAATGCCATTAACCAGGGTAAGCTCATCTAATTTGGTATAAAATGAACTTGACAAAAGAAACAAGATAAGCAGCAGCGAGCAGAGAAAAATTTGACTTGACATGGGAGCAAAAGAAGTGGTGTAGTGATGGTTGTTCGGGAGCGTCGTCTTTGGAATCAAACTACTCGTGAGGTTCAATTTTATCTCTCTTCTTTACCCAGTGATGCTCAACTTTTAGGTCGAGCCATCCGTAAACATTGGGGAATTGAGAACCAAGCTC
>NZ_JAQMTI010000264.1:0-5437 GCF_028329225.1 Sphaerospermopsis kisseleviana CS-549
ATACAAATTAAATGCACAACAGCTTATAATATCTTTAGATTCTGATGCAAACAGAAAAGTAATCAATAACAATCCTGAAAATCCTGAAATCCTGGACATCCTGATTCAGACAAATTCAGAAATTTAAACAATCACAATCCTGAAAATCCTTAAATCCTGAAAATCCTGATTCAGACAAATAAAATCTATAAAATCAAACCATCAATTAAACAATCACAATCCTGAAAATCCTGAAATCCTGGACATCCTGATTCAGACAAATTCATTAACTTATATTAAGTTACATTAACAAAATAATAAAAAAATTAATACAACATAACTTAGTCAAGACTTTACAACTATACGTAAGTGTAGTTATTATATTGATTAGATTAGATAGATTCAGATCCTGGACTTCTTAAAGAAATCCGGGATCTATAAAGATTACCCATTACCAAATAAACATGACTATTCAAAAAATATTAAACGAATTTAAACAAACTTCCACCTCTACCCGTGATTTAGGTGATAAATTTGAACGCTTAATGTTAAATTATCTCAAAACTGACCCCTTTTATAAAGATCATTTTAGCCAAGTTTGGTTATGGATGGAATTTCCTAAACGGGGAAATATGCCAGATACAGGTATTGACTTAGTAGCAGTGGAAAAGGATACTGGGGATTATTGGGCGATACAATGTAAATGTTATGATTTAGATCAGACCTTAGAAAAATCAGATATAGATTCATTTTTCACCGCTTCCGGGACAAATTTATTTAAAAAGCGGATGATTATTTCTACTACTTCTAAATGGAGTAAACACGCGGAAGCAGCATTAGAAAATCAACAAATTCCCGTTATTCGTGCTACTATTTATGATTTAGAAAATAGTCCTATTGATTGGAATAAATACAGTTTAAAAAATCCTGATAATTTAGAACTTAAACCTAAAAAAAGCATTCGTCCCCATCAACAAACCGCATTAGAAAAAGTCCTCACTGGGTTTAAAAATGCAGATAGAGGTAAATTAATCATGGCCTGCGGTACTGGTAAAACCTTTACTGCGTTGAAAATTGCGGAAAATTTTCCTAGAGATAATAATTTAGATAATAACTTAATTCTGTTTTTAGTTCCTTCAATTTCTTTACTTTCCCAAACTTTGAGAGAATGGACTGCTGAAAGTGAGATTAATTTTCATAGTATCGCAGTGTGTTCTGATGTCAATGTGGGTAAAAATAAGAAAAAGGGTTCGACTTCGCTCACCAACCATGATGTTGCGGATATTACAGTTAATGATTTAGCATTTCCTCCCACAACTAACGCTCAAGATATTATTAAATCCTATCAAACTTTTGCAGATAAAAAAGAATTAACTGTTATTTTCTCCACCTATCAATCTATTCAAGCAATATCGGAAGCGCAAAAAATTGGTTTACCAGAATTTGATTTAATCATCTGTGATGAAGCACATAGAACCACAGGAGTAACTATTGCAGGAACAGATGAATCTTATTTTGTGAAGGTGCATAATCAAGATTTTATCAAAGCTAAAAAACGGCTGTATATGACAGCAACTCCCAAAATTTATAGCGATGATACCAAAGTTCAAGCTAAAGAAAATCAGGCTTTTTTATGTTCAATGGATGATGTACATATCTACGGTAAAGAATTTCATCGTTTAGGTTTTGGTGAAGCTGTTAGCACTGGTTTATTAACTGATTATAAAGTCATGGTGTTAGCAGTTGATGAAAAATTTGTGGGTGCAACTTTTCAACAACAGTTAGCAGATGCAAATAACGAATTAAATTTACAAGATGCGGTAAAAATTGTTGGTTGTTGGAATGGTTTAGCTAAACGTTTACTTAGCGATGAAGAAGGAGATGATACAGAAGATAAAACCCCAATGAAACGGGCGGTGGCTTTTTCTCGTAGTATTAAAGATTCAGAAAAAATTGTGAGATTATTTGGGGATATTATCAACCAATATCAACAATTAAACCCCGATGATGAAACATTTTTACAATGTGAATTAGACCATGTTGATGGTACACAAAACGCTTTACAAAGAACCGAAAAATTAGAATGGTTAAAAGCTGAACCCACCCAAGGAAGTAATATCTGTCGCATCCTCTCCAATGCACGGTGTTTATCGGAAGGGGTGGATGTTCCTGCGTTGGATGCTGTGATGTTCCTGACTCCTCGTAACTCCGTGGTGGATGTGGTGCAGTCTGTGGGGAGGGTGATGAGAAAAGCAGAGGGGAAAAAATACGGTTATATTATTTTACCCGTTGGTATTCCTGCGGATATGTCGCCTGATGTCGCTTTAAAGGATAATGAAAAATATAAGGTAATTTGGCAAGTATTACAGGCATTACGCGCCCATGATGACAGATTTAATGATACTGTCAATAAAATTGATCTCAATAAACGTCGTCCGAATAAAATTAGTGTGGTTGGGGTTGGTGGTAGGCAAAAAAATGATAGTTCTACATCTACAAATACGGGAAGTTCCTATCAACAATTAGAGTTAAATTTCCCCGTTGAAGAATGGCGAGATGCGATTTATGCAAAAATAGTTACTAAATGTGGTAATCGTCGTTATTGGGAAGATTGGGCTAAAGATGTAGCGAAAATTGCTGAAAGTCACACTTCCAGAATTAAGGCATTATTAGAAAGTTCTGAATCAGAAGCGAAAAAGGCATTTGATGAGTTTATCACAGGTTTACATCAAAATATTAATCCTAATGTCACCGCAGAAGAAGCAATTGAAATGTTATCTCAACATTTAATTACTAAACCTGTGTTTGATGCTTTGTTTGAAGGATATGAATTTACTAAATTTAACCCCGTTTCTCAAACCATGCAAAGAATGTTAGATGTGTTAGAAAATCAATCTTTGCAAAAGGATGTGCAGACTTTAGAAAAGTTTTATCAAAGTGTGCGAGAACGCGCAAGCGGTATTGATAATGCGGAAGGTAAACAGAGGATAATTATTGAATTATATGATAAATTCTTCCGTGCTGCTTTTCCTAAGTTGGTGGAAAGATTGGGGATTGTTTATACTCCCGTGGAAGTGGTAGATTTTATTATTAAAAGTGCTGATTTTGCGTTAAAACAAGAGTTTGGTGTGGGTTTATCTGATGAGGGTGTACATATTTTAGATCCCTTTACGGGTACGGGTACTTTTATGGTGCGGTTGTTGCAAAGTGGGTTAATAAAACGGGAAGATTTACAACGGAAATTTAGTCATGAGTTGCATTGTAATGAGATTGTTTTGTTAGCTTATTATATTGCTGCGATTAATATTGAGGAAAGTTATCATTTCTTAGCTGGTGGTGAATATCGGCCTTTTAATGGCATTGTTTTAACTGATACTTTTCAAATGTTTGAAAATGAAGGTTATGAATTTCAAGAGATTATAAATAGAACATTTCCTGAAAATAATCAACGGGTGATTAATCAAAAGCAAAATGATATTACTGTGATTATTGGTAATCCTCCTTATTCTGCTGGACAAACTAGCGAAAATGATGGGAATAAAAATCTTAAATATGATAAGTTAGATGACAGAATTAGAAACACCTATGCTAAATATTCTAGTGCTACTTTAAAAAACAGTCTTTATGATTCTTATATTCGCGGTTTTAGATGGGGAAGTGATAGAATCAAAGATAAAGGTATAGTGTGTTTTGTGAGTAATGGTTCATTCATTGATAATAATGCAATGGATGGTTTTAGAAAATGTTTAGTTGATGAATTTACGAGTATTTATTGTTTTAATTTACGTGGTAATGCGAGAACTTCTGGAGAACAAAGAAGACAAGAAAAAGGTAATGTTTTTGGTGAAGGTACAAGAACTACTATTGCGGTTATTTTATTAATCAAAAATCCTGATCAAAAACAGGAATGTAAGTTATTTTATCATGATATTGGTGATTATTTAAGTCAAAAAGAAAAATTAGATATTATTAAAACTTTTGGTGATGTTTCTACCATCCAATGGTCAGAAATCACCCCTAATGAAAATTATGATTGGATTAATCAACGCAATGATGATTTTGAAAGTTTTATTTCTTTAGGTGATAAGAAAGATGCAAATTCTAAAACTATTTTTGATTTATATTCAAGGGGTGTTTTAACAAGCCGTGATGCTTGGTGTTTTAATTTTTCACGTCAATTATTAATTAATAATATGACTAAAATGATTAATTTTTATAATGAACAAGTTGAAGAATTTAAAAAATATTTAAAAGGTAAAATTTTATCAAATACTGAACAAAGGAAAAAACAAGTAGAATCTTTTATAGATGCAGACACTACAAAAATAAGCTGGTCAAGAGAATTAAAAGATGATTGTGGAAAGTTAAAAATACATTTATTTAATGAGAATGAAGTTACAAAAGCCATGTATCGTCCTTATTGTAAGCAATGGATATATTTTAATAGATATTTGAATAACTGTGTTTATCAAATGCCTAAGATTTTCCCTAATCATAATTTGGAAAATTTATTAATTTGTGTTATGGGTAGAGGAGAAGATAAAGAATTTTCTGTGTTGATATCTAATGTATTAACAGAGTATAAATTAATATACAATGGGGATAATTTCCCATTATATACCTACGAAAAACAAAGCGAACTAGGATCACTATTTGCAACAGCAACCACAGAACAATACACCAAAAAAGAAAACATCTCTGATCGCATCTTAAAAGACTTCCAGAAAAAATATCAAGACAAAAACATCACCAAAACAGACATATTTTATTACATATATGGAGTCCTCCACTCCCCAGAATATAAACAAAGATTTGCAGCAGACCTCAAAAAAATGTTACCCCGCATCCCCTACACGGGAGACTTTTGGACATTCAGTAAAGCAGGTAGAGAATTAGCAGATTATCATATAAACTATGAAACCATAGAACCTTATGAAATCAAAGAATTTTCACCAGAAATATATTTAGATCCTCAAGATTACCGTGTAGAAAAAATGGTATTTGGAAAGAACAAAAACGGAATAGATAAAACCACCATCATCTATAACAGTAAAATCACCCTATCACAAATCCCCCTAGAAACCTACGAATATATAGTAAATGGAAAATCAGCATTAGAATGGGTAATGGAAAGGTATAAAATCACCAAAGATAAAGATAGTGGAATAGTCAATGATCCTAACCACTGGTCAGAAGATCCGCGATATATAGTAGATTTAGTGAAGAGGATAGTTAGGGTTAGTTTAGAAACAGTGAGAATAGTAAAAAGTTTACCAGCATTGAATGAATGGTAATATTTGTCAGAATCAGGATAACCAGGATGATAGGATGTACAGGATGTTATTGTTTAATTGATGGTTTGATTTTCTGTCTTTTTGTCTGAATCAGGATAACCAGGATTAGAGGATTTACAGGATGTTATTGTTTAATTGATGGTTTGATTTTCTGTCTTTTTGTC
>NZ_JAQMTI010000265.1:0-32434 GCF_028329225.1 Sphaerospermopsis kisseleviana CS-549
AACTCTTAACAGGGAACTCTTAACAGGGTAAAGAGGCAATTTTTGTAAAAATATCCAATATTTGTAACTTATGTCTTATGTATATTAAGCCTTCCGCAGTTTTTTGAGATTGATTTTGCATACTATGTACTGAAGAACCATATTATTTAAGCTGACTTTCTCAGATCACGAAAATGAGCTTTAACAGTAAATTGATTACCTAATTTGCTAATTCTACTATGTTCTGAAATAGCTACTACTTTACCAGTTAACAATCCTTGAATTAAATCATCTGCCTTTGGTGACAAAGCAACAAAATCTGTAATTGGTTCAGTATCGCCTAAATTATCAACATAATCAACACCAGGCTTCATTTTAAATTGTTCCATTAAATCTTTCAAGAGAGATTTAAAAGATTTATCAATTTGCTGTCCTTTCTCAAAGGGGTTTAAACTTTTCCAATCTGGCAAAGATTCTAAAGCTTTGCTGAGAGCATTTTTAATAGAGTAATATCCAAAATTTGACATTAAATACCCCCTAGTAGATTTGATTAAATTAGATATGATAGAATCAGGTATATCACAGATGTAATTTATGTGTCAATATATTTATTGTAATTTTAAGTAGGATCGCATTCCTCCAACATCCCAAACCCCTTCTCTACGAGGGAAGGGGGAGGAAGATTTACTCCCCTCTCCTTGCAGGAGAGGGGTTGGGGGAGAGGTCAAGATCGCTGTTTGATGTAGGTAGGATGAGAGAGCGATCACGGTAGCTTACGGAAGGTATCGCTTTTTTCAGGGATCATGGAACTGCGTTAGCGGTAGCTTACCGAAGGTATCGCTGTTTAATATAAGTAGAATGAAGTGCGATCGCCTATTAAATAATACTTTCTTTCAAAGGAAATCAATTCAAGCAGTAATTCAACGCCATCAAATGAATTTTATTGTTTTTAATGATAAAAAGGAGGAAATTGTATCATGGATAAAATCATAAAATACCGAGAATTAATCAAGAAAATCCTTACAGAATATGATCAATTAGTTCATCAATCACCTGATTATAATTCTGAAACCTGTTTAGTATTTGATGAAAACCATGATCATTATCTTTGGTTAACAGTTGATTGGAAAGAAGATAAAAGACTCAAATCAACTCATGTTCATGTAAGAATTAAAAACAATAAAATTTATATTGAGGAAGATTGGACAGAGGAAGGTATTGCAAATGAATTATTAAGGGAAGGTGTACCAAAAGAAGATATTGTTTTAGCTTTTCATGATCCTGAAACTCGGAAGTTTACAGAGTTTGCTGTGGCTTAATAAAGGAAAACTTTGTTAGTATAATTTAGGTTAAGGTGGGTCTGTGATGAACTCACCTTAATGTTTTGAAAAAGGTTAAAATATGTGCAGTACCAAATAGAATTTAAACCCAAAGCGATTAAAGATTTACAGAAAATTTCTGTAAATGACAGAGAACGCATTATCAATAAAATTGAAGCAATGCAAGAAGATTTACAAGGAGATGTGAAGCACTTAACAAATTTTACTCCAGAATATCGTTTAAGAGTTGGTGATTATCGAGTTTTGTTTGAATTAGAAGAACAAACTATAATCGTGTATAGGGTTAAGCATCGTAGTAAAGCTTATGAGTAATAGGAGTTAAAAAAATGATTGAATTACATCCTGAGTTTTTAATAAAAAATGGTGAAAAACAATTTGCTGTTTTACCTTATGAGGAATTTTTGAAGATTAAGGAATTGTTAGAAGATTTGGAAGATTTACGAGATTTGAGAGATGCTAAGGAAGAAGATAAAGATAGCGTTTCAATGTCTTTAGAAGATGTAAAAAGTATGTTGTTAATGTGAGCAAATTGCCGGTTTTGAGGATGAGGGTAGGGTAGTTAGTAAGGAGAAGCAGCTTTGGTATAATTTAGGTTAGGGTGGGTCTGGATGGACTCACCTTCAAAATCACAAAATGACACTTTACTAATAACGTAAAATAAGTTATTATGGATTTATATGCTTATTTATGAGGTAAATACGAAAGTGAAGATTAAGTTAAATAACATACCCATAGATACAATTCTTTTAGAAGAATGCTTACAAATGCTATGTAAATTACCAGATGAAAGTGTAGATTTAGTTGTATCTTCACCTCCCTATAATTTAGGTAAAGAATATGAATCAAAACAAGCCCTGAACATTTATTTAGAAGAACAGACATTAGTATTAAAAGAATGTGCTAGGATTCTTAAAAAAACAGGTTCTTTATTTTGGCAAGTTGGAGCTTTTGCTGATAAAGGAATGTTGATTCCTTTGGATATTCGGTTTTTTCCTATTATTGAATCTTGTAATTTAATTCCTCGTAATCGTATTATATGGGCTAGACAGCATGGTCTACACGCACAAAAAAAATTTTCTTGTAGACATGAAACAATTCTCTGGTTTAGTAAATCTGATAATTATAAATTTAATTTAGATGCTATTAGAGTTCCCCAAAAATATCAAAACAAAAAACATTATCGTGGAAGTCGTAAGGGTGAACTTTCATGTCATCCAGATGGTAAAAATCCTGGTGATATTTGGCTTTTTCGTAATGTTAAACATAACCATGAAGAACAAACTATACACCCCTGTCAGTTTCCAGAAGACTTGGTAGCTAGAATTATCTTAGCCACAACTGATAAAAATGATATTGTATTAGATCCTTACATGGGTACTGGTACTGTAGCAGTAGTAGCTAGAGATTATGAACGTCATTTTATCGGGACAGAGATTGAACCAAAATATCATGAAGTTGCTCTACGTCGTCTCAGTGGTAAACCAAATGAAAATGGATATTTCCCCAATTTAAAAACTCTCCGTGATTATGTGGAAAAAACTGGAGAACCTATTGAAAAATTTAGGTTTGATTTACAAATAGGAAATAGACCTTCAGAACGAAGCCAAGCTAAAATTTATCCTGAAGAATATCACTTACAAGAGATGGAAGATAGATTATTCTATGAAGAAGCTGCTTTTGCAGCAGTTCTGAGAAATGAACAAGTTCCTACAGATCCAAAATTGAATGGCAATACCAAAAAAAACAAGTTGCAAAATAAAACAAGTGAGCAAACAGAAAAAGTTGAACAAATCGAACTTCAATTATGGAGTCAATAAAGAATATTTAAAAATAAATCATCAAAATGACTAAATATATATTTGTATATTTATCATATCAACTGAAATATATACTGATTATTTTTCCGCCCTGGAATTATTTGGTATTGACGTTGATATTGTGTGACAATATTTCGAGCAGTAGTTTTTCCATATTCAGTCCAAATAGCTGATGTAATTGTATTTGTATTTTCAAATAAACCAACTACTCTAATCGGTATTTTAAACAATGCAATTTCATCGAGTGCTAGTAACTGTTTAACTGCTTGTTCGTAGTACAATGAACTATTAGCAGAAGGAAATACTTGAGATTTAGTGATAATAACTATTAATTTAATAGGGTTTCCTGCCAATAAAATTTGTTTCTGAAATAAAAATTCTACTCTTGCTGTGTTGTTAAGCAAAAATGGATAATTAGAAAACTGATTTTCAATTACTAATCCGGCTTTTGCCAGGTCAATTTCTTTACCAAAAAACTTATATTGATTGGGAATTGGTAATACATTCCACCCTGATTTATTGAGATAATTTGTAATATATAAATTTGTTCCTACGGGATCAAAAATAGGTTCTCCTTTTTTATTAGCTTGACTTGAAGCTTTAATATGTAAAGGCATTGCAGTCAATACAGTTTCAATCTCTTTCCACTCCGTATTGTAATGGTTATTAATAAGAGTATTAGCTGCATTAAAATCAGTAATTTGAATTAGAATAACTACCTTCCTTTAGTGTATGTGAGCAAATTTTCAATAAAAGTTAGAGGATCTATTTCTAGAACTTGAGCTAATTCTAAAAATTCAATTACGTCAAGACGACGTTCACCACGTTCATACTTAGATACATAAGATTGTGGACGTTTTAGTTTTGCTGACAACTCTGCTTGAGTAAGATTAGCAACTTTGCGAGCATCTATAAGCATCTTGCGAAACTGATTGTATTCGTCACTGAAAACTGATTTAGACACTTAATATTGATAATCTTGATTAAAGTCAGAACATATTGTTGAACTTTTTCCTATCTTAAAACCTAATCTGGGATAAACCCAAAACAGGTTTTTTGAAATAAGCGGAGAAATTTAAAATAGTAGTATCTTGTTGAATCGTTTTGCAATACAAAGTCTCCATTTTAGATATGATTCAGGTGCTTTAACGAAGCTCACCGTAGGTATCACTGTTTTTAGGGATAATGGAAGTGCGTTGGCGGTAGCTTACCGAAGGTATCGCTTTGTTTCTATTTTCAATTCACTAATATGGTATTTTATCAAGATAATTTAGATGCGTTTCCCCTGATCCGGCAACTGAACTAAATACGGTACAGCAAATTACTCAGGAGCTTTTAAGAATTCAGGACTTACGCAAAACAGAACCAAAGTAGGGGTAATTCATGAATTACCCCTACGCAAGAATTAGGTTTTTATTCCAATCTTGCGTAAGTCCTAGAATTGATGAATTAATAAATAATTTAATGAGATAAAATGTAGAATATTCTTAGTTGAAAAAATCAAACAACATGAACTTTAAAGACATCAAATCTAGCAAACAAAAACTATTCACCATCATCAAATTTATCTCCATCCCCTTAATTACTGCGGGAATGGGATTAGAAATATGGAACATCGAAACAATCACAACTAGCCACCAATTACCAACTGTATTAAATCCCGTTTTAATCCTTGCTCACATTGCCCTAGCAGCGCATTTTATTGAAGGAATCATCGCCGCTATTTATGCACCTGCTAAAAATCACAACCCCATCAAATATGCAGTTTATACATTTTTTGTAGGAACAGTTGGGTTATTAGAATTGTGGGAAAATCGTGATCCTTAAAATTTGAGTATAACCATTTAGGAAGATGCCAATAAATTAAGGTATCATCTAGCTTGGGAAAGTCGCATCATGCCAAAATGACCATGACTTATCCCTGTGCCATTTCCATACCCGAACCCCAACCCCTACCAAAACCCGAACCACCCCCACAACCAAACATTCCTCCTGCGTTCCCAGAACTAGTACCAGAACCCGTTCCCGGACCTATTCCCCAAACCATACCCCAACCCATACCGCAAACAGTACCCGGACCCATTCCCCAAACCATCCCGAAACCTGTTTGAATTATCCTATAATTGCAGTTCAACATCTAAAAATCTAAAATGCTAAGAGCCGGAATAGTCGGACTTCCCAACGTCGGAAAATCAACCTTATTTAACGCTGTAGTCGCTAACGCTAAAGCTGAAGCTGCTAACTTTCCTTTTTGTACCATTGAACCGAATGTTGGCATTGTCTCAGTACCAGATGACCGGTTAAATGTTCTCGCCAAACTTGCCAATTCTGAACAAATTATACCTGCGCGTGTGGAATTTGTGGATATTGCTGGTTTGGTAAAAGGTGCAAGTCAAGGTGAAGGTTTGGGAAATCAATTTTTATCCCACATCCGCGAAGTTGATGCCATAGTTCATGTGGTGCGTTGTTTTGAAAATGATGATATCATTCATGTTGCCGGTTCTGTGGACCCAGTGCGAGATATTGAAACTATTAATTTAGAACTGGGTTTATCAGATTTAGCGCAAATTGAAAGACGCATTGAACGCACTCGTAAACAAGCACGCACCAGTAAAGATGCACAATTTGAAATTACTGTTTTGGAAAAATTAGCAGCAGCTTTAAATGAAGGTAAATCAGTCCGTCAAGTAAGTTTAAATGAAGAAGAATCCGCCATTATTAAAGGGTTAGGACTACTGACAAATAAACCCATTATTTACGCTGCTAATGTTTCTGAAGATGACTTAGCAACGGGTAATGAATTTGTAGAAAAAGTCCGAGAAGTTGCATCTACAGAAAATGCTCAAGTTGTCATAGTTTCTGCTCAAGTGGAAGCAGAATTAGTAGAATTACCAGAGGAAGATAAAGCCGATTTTCTCGAATCTTTAGGTGTAAAAGAAGGCGGTTTAAAATCTTTAATTCGTGCTACTTATACTCTGTTAGGTTTGCGGACATATTTCACTTCTGGTCCTAAAGAAACCCGCGCTTGGACTATTAATGCTGGAATGTCTGCACCTCAAGCAGCAGGTGTGATTCACTCTGATTTTGAACGGGGTTTTATTCGTGCAGAAACCGTTGCTTATGATGATTTAGTCACTCATGGTTCAATGAATGCTGCAAAGGAAAAAGGTTTAGTGAGAAGTGAAGGAAAGGAATATATTGTTAAAGAAGGGGATGTAATGTTATTCCGATTTAATGTGTAGATAAAGAGGTGATAGGTGATAGGTGATAGGCGATAGGTGATAGATGAAATTCAGATCCCTGACTTCTCAAAATAGAATAATAAGAGAAGTCGGGGATCTCAATCTTCAAAATTAATAGGACTTACGCATTATCAATTATCAATTATCAATTATTTTACGCGATACTTCCCCGTTTTCTGGCTTCTTTGTAAGAAATACCAACATTTTTTATACCAGCTTTAATCATTTCCCTTTCTAAAAGCGCAAAGAAATGATTTTTATCGCCACCTCTGACTACAGCTTGATTATGCGCTTCCGCAATTGCCACAGGATAACCATATCCTTTTTGTACTTGTGCTAACATTAAGCCTAATGCTTGATCTAACATTTGAGAACTATTTGCTACCCAAGCAGGAAACTCGATCCGGGAAATTTCCGTACCTACGTGAACATAACAAAAATAAATTGTTTGTTCTTCATAAAGTTGTAAAATCCTGTTATTACTGCGCCATAAGGGTCCCCTTTGTCCTGGTTTTAGCTGGGTTGTCCATAAAGTCGTATCTCTCAGGTTTTCAAATTTTCTACATGGTACATGATCTAGTTGATCTGGGCAATAACTGATACAGTCAGGGACGGGGTAGGGACAAGCTAACAACCGTAAAAAGTTTGTAGATTCAAGATTACGGGCGGCGCTAAGATAACCAATGATGGGAATTTCGGCTTTTTGTAATTGTTGCCAAGCTGCTAAAATCGGGGGTAAAATGCGATCGCGTGCATCCATCGGTAATTGATCTAAAAACCAGTATATTAACGAACCATCCACCATTGCTAAAGCTGGAACTTCGGTTTTTACACTACAAGCTAATTCAGATAATACCGTAATTTCCGAAGCTGTACGGCGGTTACTCATCCATTCTTCGGTTCTTAAACCCCATTGACGAGCGATATATAAATCTTCTGGCTTATAAAATACTTCCGGTAAACTATCGAGAAGTGGGTGTTTATTTTGACCGTAATGTAAAACGACTCTGCCAATATTTAATAAGTAACAATAAGCAATTTCATGATGGTTAGGGGCAATTTGTGAACCATCGGTAGCGATGACAGTATGAACTTTAGGAGGAACAGGAATATCAATACAAGTTTCTAAAGGTTCGATGGGTGTAGCATTAGCAAAAAGAATGCGATCGCGCCATTTTTCTTGACGTTCCATTAACTCTTGTTGACATTTACAAGCTTGTTTTAAGTGTTCCTTCGCTAACTCTAAACGGCGGTTACTTTCAGCAACTTCTGCGGAAAGATGCTGACTTAAACCTTGCATTTGTCCCGCTAATTTTGTTAAATCAAGCATAATTGGTGATTGGTGATTGGTGATTGGTGATTGGTGATTGATGATTGGTGATTGATGATTGGTAAGATTTATTTTTACTCCTGACTTCTGAACTACTATTATCTTCTTACTGTCACCTGTCACCTGATAATTAATATTTACCAATTATTTACCAATGAGAAAAATCTTGAGAAAAATCAGAAAGTGAAATTACCCGAATACGAGAATCATTTTGTCCTGCTTCCCGTTCTGGTTGAGTATTATAACCCCAATCTGCTAAAAATAGTTGCACATCCTTTAAATCAGATTGCTGTTTAACTAACTCTAAGGTTTTGAGTCTATCTTCCACAAACCATAAATTTTCATATTTAATTTTTTCCTGTGAAATTAATTCTCGTAAAGTCTCGTATTTTGGGCGTTTTACTTCCTTACCGAAAATCGCTGTATCTGGTAAATTAACCCCTTCTTGTTGTAACAACTGCTTAACAAAACGCCCTTCTTTTGTGGTGACAATAAATAATTGTACTCCACTTGCAAGAGTTAATTTTAATCTTTCTATCACCCCTGGATAGAACTTATGCAAACTTAACCAACCCTCTAAATCTGTTGCTATCCATTCATCCCGTAAACCATCTAGTTTTTTCATGATTTCTTTAGCTTCTAGATGATCTGCTGTTAAAATTGCTGGGGTAATTTTTAACCAATCTTGTAAAATTTCCTCATCAGTAAAACCATGAATTAAAGCTTTAATTAAAACAGGCATTTCCCAACCAGTTTCAATTACAGGACGTAAACGATAAAATCTTTGAGCTAAATTTTCTGATGATGTCTTCTTACTAGAAGACCAAATTTGACAATAAGTACGCCAAGCTACTTCAAAATATTCAATTAGTCCATCGCAAATCACTCCATCAAAGTCTAAGGCTAAAATTGCGGGATGTTTGACTGTCATGGTTTTAAGGATGAAAACTGCTGTTTTCAGCTTACCTGAATTGGCAATAATTTTTTGTATCAGTTATCAACAGGGAACAGCTATCCGTCAGCTTGTTACATGAAAACTTTGTACCTCCTGCTAACTAGACCTAATGCCCATTTAACCAATCTTAATTAATCAAACTGCATTTGTTTTTTCTTCCGTTTTACCATAAGCTTCGCCCCTACAACTTATGACAAATTAATACATTCTATTTTGGAGAGGTCTATTGACATACCCCCCACCTTAGAAGTGCAAGGCTTTCAACCCATTTTTTTAGTAAAATGGGTATATCCGTAATTAAAACCTTATGCCTACAACAGCTGATTTTCTCCAATACACCCAATGGTCAGGAATTGCTACCATAGCATTTGCAGTCCTGACAATTTTGGCTTTTATCCTCAAATGGGGTATACGCTTTCGGCTGGTGGGTACAACCGGCTTTATGATCGTGTTAACCGCAGGTTTATTTTCCCTGTCTTTAGTACCTCTGAGTCGGACAGTCATTCCCGGTGCTGTTAAATACACCCTAGTTTATGATAACGGTTCTAACCAGGCGGTAATTGCCACAACACCAGAAATTACCCCAGAAGAATTAGAAGCAACTTTACGCCAAGCTGCCAGTAATCTTTATTCCTATGGGCGCTTAGGTGCTGGCGGAAACAACCAACTGACAATTCGCGCCCGTACCATTATCCACCCAGAACCAGGAATATCTATACCAGTTTACTTGGGTAAGGTAGAACGAACTTTGGTAACTCGTGCAGATCCTGAAATGTCCGTAGAAGTTTACTTAGATAAATTTGCACAATTGCCAGAAGCTAAAGCTTAAAATGGTGATTGGTGATTGGTGATTAGGTGTGATCCTGACTGCACCAGCCTTTCACCAAACCAGAGATTTTTTTGTGACTTACAATACAATCAAGATTAATTTTATATTAAGATATTAAAACTTAGGAATTTTCCCTATTAGTAATAGCTTTCTATGGATGTCGCTACCAGAAACCTGAATCATTAGTCTGATTGTATGAAGAATATCAAGTTTTGACATATTATTTATGATACCTAATCAATCTTTTACTCCAGCCTTGTCTACTCAAACCGCTAGTACATTATTGACATTGACCATCGCTCCGGCTAAAGTCATTCGGGGTGGGGGTGTACTCCCTTCCGCAGTGGTGGAAATTACCCGTTTGGGAACTCGTCCTTTAATTGTCGCCGGAAATCGCACTCTCAGTATTTTTCAGGAAAGTTTACAACCGATTTTCCAAGCTGAAAATTTAGATACGGTTGCTAGTTCTTATGGTGCAGACTGCTGTGAAGCAACTTTAAAGGCTTTACGCAAAGCTGCAAAGGAACATAAAGCAGATATCATTATTGGTGTAGGTGGTGGTAAGGCTTTAGATACAGCTAAGTTAGTCGCCCATCAATTACAATTACCAATTGTCACAATTCCTACTTCGGCGGCTACCTGTGCAGCTTGGACGGCTTTATCTAATGTATATTCTGAATCAGGGGCGTTTTTGTATGATGTGGGTTTATGCCGTTGTCCTGATTTACTGATTTTGGATTATGATTTGATTCAAACTGCACCTCAAAGGACATTAGTTGCAGGTATTGGAGATGCGATCGCCAAATGGTATGAAGCATCGGTAAGTAGTGGACATTTACAAGACACTTTAATCATTGCCGCAGTCCAACAAGCAAGAGTTTTAAGAGATATTTTACTGCAAAAATCCGCAGCAGCTTTACAATCTCCTGGTAGTGAAGTATGGAGAGAAGTTGTAGATGCTACCGTATTATTAGCCGGTGTCATCGGTGGTTTAGGTGGCGCACAATGTCGTACAGTAGCTGCCCATGCAGTACATAATGGTTTAACTCATATCTGCGGACATGGTAGCATTCACGGCGAAAAAGTAGCTTATGGGATTTTAGTACAACTGCGATTAGAAGAAATGCTACAAAGTAATCAACTTGCAGATGCAGCAAGACAACAGTTATTAAAGTTTTATGCAGAGATTGGATTACCCAAAACATTAGCAGATTTGGGATTAGGAAATATTACCTTAACTGAATTGCAAACAGCCGCAGAAATTACTTTAGCACCAAATTCTGATATTCACAGATTACCTTTTCCCGTTGCTTTAGAACAGTTAATGGCCGCAATGGTTTCTACTACTGCACCAAATCAATTAAAAGTGAAAAATGGGTGATTGTTGACTGGTGACTGGTGACTGGTGACTGGGGGAAAAATTTTAGATTTTAGATTCTGGATAGTTAATGAAATATAATCGAAAATCCACAATCCTCTCATTGCATCACCAATCACCAATCCCCAATCCCCAATCCCCAATCCCCAATCCCCAATCCCCAATCACCTATTCCGAGGTTTTTAGAATGAGTTTAAGTTGGATTACTCCCGCAGAAAGAATACAGAAATTACCGCCTTATGTTTTTGCTAGATTGGATGAACTCAAAGCAAAAGCAAGAGAACAAGGTTTAGATTTGATTGATTTGGGAATGGGAAACCCTGATGGTGCAACACCTCAACCGGTGATAGAAGCAGCGATGCAAGCTTTACAAAATCCTGCTAATCATGGTTATCCACCCTTTGAAGGTACTGCTAATTTCCGCAAGGCAATTACTAAATGGTACAATCGCCGTTACAATGTGGTTTTAGATCCTGATAGTGAAGCTTTACCTTTGTTGGGTTCTAAGGAAGGTTTAGGACATTTGGCGATCGCCTATATCAATCCTGGTGATATTGTCTTAGTACCATCCCCATCTTACCCCGTCCATTTTCGTGGTCCAATTATCGCTGGTGGTGTCATTCACAATATCACTTTAAAGGAAGAAAATGACTGGTTAATTGATTTAAGTTCTATTCCCGAAGAAGTAGCACAAAAAGCCAAAATTCTTTATTTCAATTATCCCAGTAATCCTACCGCAGCTACCGCACCCCGTGAATTTTTTGAAGAAATTGTTGCTTTTGCTAAAAAGTATGAAATTCTGTTAGTGCATGATTTATGTTATGCAGAATTAGCTTTTGATGGTTATCAACCTACAAGTTTATTAGAAATTCCTGGTGCAAAAGATATTGGTGTTGAATTTCACACCTTATCAAAAACTTATAACATGGCAGGTTGGCGGGTTGGTTTTGTAGTCGGAAATCGTCACATTATTCAAGGTTTAAGAACCTTAAAAACTAACTTAGATTATGGCATTTTTTCCGCATTACAAACAGCAGCAGAAACCGCTTTAGAATTACCAGATTCTTATTTACAAGAAGTGCAAACTCGTTACCGCACCCGTCGAGATTTCTTGATAGATGGTTTAGGAAAATTAGGTTGGAATATTCCTAAAAGTAAAGCTACGATGTATTTGTGGGTAAGATGTCCTGTCGGTATGGGTTCTACAGATTTTGCTTTAGATGTACTGCAAAAAACAGGTGTAGTAGTTACTCCTGGAAATGCTTTTGGTCCAGGTGGTGAAGGATATGTAAGAATTAGTTTAATTGCAGATTGCGATCGCTTGGGTGAAGCTTTGGCAAGATTTAAACAAGCAGGAATTTGTTATCAACAGGAAGCGGTAGTTTCTGTATAATTAAAGTTGGTTTTTTAAGATACCCGACTTCTTTTTTCAATTATGTTCATACATAACAAGTATTGATTAGAAGTCGGGGATCTAGGATTTTCAGGATAGAAAACGCAGATGAACGCAGATGAACGCAGATGAACGCAGATCATTTTTGTCAGAATCAGGATATCCAGGATTTAAGGATTTACAGGATGGGGAGTTATTTGTTATTGTTCAGATTTTAATTGTCAGAATCAGGATTTATGATGATTGATGATTAATGAATAGAATGTCATTCAGTAAATCTGAATCAGTGAATATCATTAAACATCAAATTTTCAGAATTTTAATAACTAATTTATTAAATAATTGAGGAAAATAGACATGAGAAAAAATCCTGTAAATCCTTAAATCCTGGACATCCTGATTCTGACAAGTGCAGTAATAGGAAATAAGACAAAAATGCAACCGTTTACTAAGTCTTAGAAATCAAAACCACACGAAAACCAATACCGTAGTCACTTGCAGACTGTCTATCCCCAGCGCGAGCAGCAGAGCGACAATATTCAGCACTGTTGAACCAAAAACCGCCACGCACCACCTTATATTTTGCGGTTGGGTTAATCAAATTACTGCCATCTATAGGTGCATTAACATAGTTATCTTGCCAATCATCCAAACACCATTCCCATAGATTACCGTGCATATCATACAAACCAAAAGCATTAGGGGGAAAAGTACCTACATCTGTAGTTTGTTTACGATATAGACCTTTAGTAGCAGAACCATAAGGATAATTACCATCATAATTTACCAAATCTGGGGTAATACTTTCACCAAAATAAAAAGGTGTAGTCGTGCCGGCTCGACAAGCATACTCCCATTGTGCTTCACTGGGTAAAGTGTATTTTTTTCCTGTTTTTTGGCTTAACTTTTCACAGAAAGCAACTGCATCATCCCAACTGACATTTTCAACAGGGTGATTTTCGCCTCTGAAGTCAGAAGGGTTACTTCCCATAATTGCTTGATATTGTTTTTGTGTCACTTCATATTTACCCATGAAAACACCAGGAACAGTCACTTGATGTTGGGGTTTTTCCCAAGTCCATGTTTCTGCTTCATTTTCCGGTGAACCCATCATAAATTTTCCTCCTGGTATTTCCACCATTTCCAAAGTGACACCATTTCCCAAGTCTTCTGTAAAATATCTTGCGGAAGAGTTGCTTTTGTTAATGATATTTCCCGATGCGTCGGTGGTGACAACTTCAAAATTAAAAGTTTTAGCTGGATTTACAATTAACTTTGATGCTATAAATCCTAAAGTAGTGATACTACCAATAGCTAAACCTGTATTTTTGATAAAATTACGACGGGTTGAAAGTGTCTCTGGAACTTCTAAATCTTTAATAACTTCATCCGCAGATTGATAACGTTCATTAACATCAAATTTCAACAACTTATCTAAAACTGTACCCAGTTCCTTACTGACAGAATTAGATGAATATTTCCGCCAATCCTCCACCCATGCAAAACCATTTTTCGCCCAAAGTTCAAAAGGTGAATTTCCTGTGAATAGATGAAAACAAGTTACACCTAAAGCAAATAAATCACTAGCTGGATAAGCTTTACCTTCCTTAATTTGTTCATAAGGACTATAACCGTAAGAACCTATGGTTGTTCCAATTTGCGTGTGAACTGTAGATGTTAATTCTTTAGATGCTCCAAAATCAATTAACACCAATTTACCATCACTTTCTCGGCGCATGATATTCTGAGGTTTAATATCTCGATGAATTACATCACGCTCATGAATAAATTTTAAAATCGGTAATAAATCTAGTAATAATTCTTGAATTTGAGTTTCGTTATATGTTCCTTTTTGGGTTAATTCATTGAATAAATTTTCACCTTTAATAAACTGCTGCACTAAATACAGAAAACCGTTATCTTCAAAATAAGCAAACAGCGCAGGTATTTGGGGATGTTCACCTAAATCTTGTAAGAGTTTAGCTTCTGCGTTGAATAATTCAACCGCTTTTTTTAATGCGTAACTTCCTGATTGTTTGGGTGCAAATTGCTTGATAACACAAGTTTCATTCAGTTTCTGAGTATCTTCCGCTAAATAATTTCTACCAAAACCACCTTCAGTAGATAGCACCCGCAAAACCCGAAAGCGATTGATTAATAATGGTATTAAGGGAGTTCTGCAAGTTTGACAGAATTTGTTATCATCAGGGTTGATAGGTTGGTTACACTCTGGATTTAAGCAGCAGATCATAAACTGTGGCAAAAGACTGTATAAATTTTATAATATAACTTGATTGGTTATACTGTGTCCTATCTTTATATAGGAATCCTCTTTAATATTCGAGAAATTAATGATCACCCCCACAACTACAACTCCTAGCTTCATTATCGCCGGCTTTCATGCCCTATCTGACCCCATTAGAATTAAAGTCATAGAATTACTCCGTCACAGTGAACTATGTGTCTGTGACTTATGTGATACTTTAGAAATCAGTCAATCAAAACTATCCTTTCACCTGAAAAATCTCAAAGAAGCAAATCTCGTTAATGCCCGTCAAGAAGGACGCTGGATTTATTATAGTCTCAACTTACCTCAATTTCAGGTTTTAGAACAGTATTTAGCCGATATTCACCGTAATTCTGTACTTTCTCCCCGTCGTTCTTGTTGTGAGTAAGCAACACTAGCAAAACCTCTTCCCAGTTTTCAGTACCCAATCCATCAATTTTTTTTGATTAATTTTTATGTATTATGCTATCCTCGTACTTGACATATCAAATTTTTTTGAAATGATGAATACAAAAATATATTATCAAGCAGACAGGTAAAGTCAGTGAAAACAACGGCACAAAGATTAGTCCTAGCGGTGGGAATGTTAGCATTAGCCAGCAGTTGTACCAGTACACCTGACACTTCCAGCAATATTCAGCAGTCACCACAAACTGCAACAGCCGCTACTTCCGGGACTGTATCAATCATTAAAATTGACGGTTCAAGTACAGTATATCCCATTACCCAGGCGATCGCCAAAGAATTTACAGCCAACGCCAAAAACAACGCCCAAGTACAAGTAAACATTTCCGGTACTGGGGGAGGGTTTGAAAAATTCTGTGATGGTAAAACAGATATAAATAATGCCTCTCGACCAATTTCTCAAGCGGAGATGGCAATGTGTAATAAGAATGGTATCAAATACATAGAATTACCCATTGCTTTCGATGCCTTAACCATTGCCGTACATCCGCAAAATGACTGGGCAAAAGATATTACCGTAGCAGAATTAAAAAAAATGTGGGAAGCTGCGGCCGAAGGAAAAATTACCAAATGGAATCAAATACGTAGTTCTTGGCCAGATCGTCCTCTGAATTTATACGGTGCTGGTAAAAAATCTGGTACATTTGACTACTTTACAGAAGCAATAATTGGTAAAGAAAAAGCCAGCCGTAACGACTACACAGCCAGCGAAGACGACGATGTTTTAGTAGAAGGCATCAACAAAGATCCCAACGCCTTGGGTTATTTTGGCTACGCATACTATGAAAAAAACCAAGATAAATTAAAAGTGGTAGCTGTTAATAACGGTAAAGGGGCAATTTTACCATCACAAGAAACAGTAGAAAAATCTAAATATCAACCACTGTCTAGACCTTTATTTATATATGTAAATATTTGGTCTAATCAAAACCAGGGAGATATTTATAAATTTGTAGATTTCTATTTACAAAAAGCACCAACAATAGTTAATTCTGTAGGTTCTGTACCTTTATCAGAGGAAGCCTACAAAATTGATTATGTGCATTTACATAACGGTAAAGCCGGAACAGTATTTGCTGGAAAATCACAATTTGATTTAAGTATTGGGGAATTATTGCGTAAACAAAAGGAATTTTAAAATGACAATTCGTGTAGGAATTAATGGCTTTGGCCGCATGGGACGTTTAGCAGTTCGCGCTGCTTGGAGTTGGCCAGAAATAGAATTTGTACATATAAATGAACTTAAAGGTGGTGCAGTAACAGCAGCGCATTTACTCAAATTTGATTCTGTACATGGAAAGTGGGAAAAAGAAGTTGAAGCTGGAGAAAACAGAGTATTTATTGATAATAAACCCTTAACTTTTAGTGAATATTCCCAACCTGGTGAAGTTCCTTGGGAAGAATTTGGAGTTGATATTGTTTTAGAATGTTCAGGAAAGTTTAGAAGTCCAGAAACTCTTAACCCTTATTTCAAAAGAGGTGTGCAAAAAGTAATTGTTGCAGCACCTGTAAAAGCAGGGGCGTTAAATATTGTTATGGGGGTAAATGATCATTTATATCAACCTGACGAACATCATCTTTTAACCGCCGCTTCTTGTACTACCAACTGTTTAGCACCTGTCGTCAAAGTAATTCATGAAGGCTTAGGAATTAAGCATGGAATTATTACCACCATTCATGATAATACTAATACTCAAACTATTGTTGATGCACCTCATAAAGATTTGCGTCGGGCTAGGGCAACAAGTCTTTCATTAATTCCTACATCTACTGGTTCAGCTACAGCTATTGGTTTAATTTATCCAGAATTAAATGGTAAATTGAATGGTTTAGCTGTGCGTGTTCCTTTGTTGAATGCTTCCTTAACAGATTGTGTTTTTGAAGTTGTGAGACCCACAACAATAGCAGAAATTAATGGTTTATTAAAAGCAGCTTCCGAACAAGAACCATTAAAGGGAATTTTGGGTTATGAAGAACGTCCTTTAGTGTCAATTGACTATAAAGATGATCCTCGTTCTTCCATTATTGATGCCCTTTCTACGATGGTTGTTGATGAAACTCAGGTGAAAATTTTAGCTTGGTATGATAATGAATGGGGTTATGCTAACCGGATGGCGGAATTAGCTAAAAAAGTAGCTTTAAGTTTGCAGAAATAATGGTTTTTAAAGGGTGGGTTTCCTACCCTAAATATTTTTTCTCACGCAGAGACGCAGAGTCGCAGAGAGACAAAGAAAATTAGAGATTTTAATCATGGCTTCTACTACTGGTTCGGGTGCAAATTTAAGAAATTATGCTTTAGTTACCCTGGCTTATTGGGGTTTTACTGTTACTGATGGTGCTTTGCGGATGTTGGTTTTATTGTATTTCAATAAAATCGGTTATACACCTTTACAAATTGCGTTTTTATTTCTGTTTTATGAGGTTTTTGGAATTGTTACTAATTTTTTGGGCGGTTGGATAGGTTCGCAATTTGGATTGAAAGTTACTCTTTATAGTGGTATCGGTTTACAGGTTTTTTCTTTGGTAATGTTGTCTTTTTTAAATCCTGAGTGGGTGCAGTGGTTTGCAGTTTTTTATGTAATGGTAGCCCAGGCATTTTCAGGCATTGCTAAAGATTTAACTAAGATGAGTTCTAAAAGTGCTATTCGTTTGGTTGTTCCTCAAAATGCCCAGTCTTCTTTGTTTAAATGGGTGGCTGTTTTAACGGGTTCTAAAAATGCTTTAAAAGGCGTTGGTTTTTTTGTTGGTAGTGCTTTGTTATCTGTATTTGGTTTTGTCAATGCTTTGTTAATTATGGCAGGTGGACTATTTTTAATTATGTTCACTGGTTTATTATTACCCCAGGGTATGGGCAAAATTAAGAAGAAGGTTAAATTTAGTCAACTGTTTTCTAAAAGTCAGGAAATTAATATTTTATCTGCGGCTAGGTTCT
Organism: Sphaerospermopsis kisseleviana CS-549; assembly: GCF_028329225.1. Classification (NCBI taxonomy): domain Bacteria; kingdom Bacillati; phylum Cyanobacteriota; class Cyanophyceae; order Nostocales; family Aphanizomenonaceae; genus Sphaerospermopsis; species Sphaerospermopsis kisseleviana. Next base: position 17,948 of record NZ_JAQMTI010000265.1, read on the forward strand.
TTCTATTTGGTTCGCGGGATGTGTGGTTTGTAGTGGGTTTACCTGTATTTTTACGTGAGGTTTTAGGTTGGTCTTTTTATCAAGTGGGTGGGTTTTTAGCTTGTTGGGTAATTGGCTATGGAATTGTGCAATTTTTAGCACCTAATTTATTACAAAAATTCGGTTCTGGTCGTCCACCGGAATCTCAAACTATCCAGTTTTGGACATTTACTTTAACTGCTGTTCCTTGTGCGATCGCTCTTGCTCTCCAAATCAATTTACCTGCTAATATAGTTATTATTAGTGGACTACTTTTATTTGGTGTGGTATTTGCCTTTAATTCCGCAGTTCATTCTTACCTGGTTTTGGCATTTACTGATGATGATAAAGTAGCCTTAAACGTTGGTTTCTATTATATGGCTAACTCCGGTGGTCGTCTTGCAGGTACAGTATTATCCGGTTTAGTTTATCAATTATTTGGTTTAGTTGGTTGTCTGTGGACATCAATGGTTTTTGTCTTAGCAGCAGCTTTAGTTTCTCTCAAGTTACCTAACCCCCAACCTAGTAAAAATATTGCTTGGAAAGGTGGAGATGGAGAATAGAAATTAAGTGACAGTTGACAGGTGACAGTTGACAGGTGACAGATGTTAATTTCCTTGAGTGTGTAATGTTGCTGTGAATTTATTAGAGTTTTGGAGGACTATATGAATCTACATCACGGAGACAATATAACTCCAATCAAGGCTAAAAGTAATCTCAGCTTTTTTGAAAAATACCTCACTGTTTGGGTGTTTATTTGTATCTTAGTAGGAATTGCTTTAGGTCGGATATTTCCAGGTATTGCTGTCACACTTGACGCTATTAGTGTTTATCAAGTTTCCATTCCTATTGCTATCTGTCTGTTTTTCATGATGTACCCGATCATGGTGAAAATAGACTTTACCCAAGCTGTAAATGCCCTGCGTGCGCCAAAACCTGTAATTCTCACTTTAGTCATGAATTGGTTAATTAAACCATTCACAATGGTAGTATTTTCTCAGTTCTTTTTAGGTTGGTTATTTAAACCATTAATTACAGGTACAGAAATAATTAGAGGTAGTGAAATTAGTTTAGCTAATTCCTACATAGCTGGTACGATTTTATTAGGAATTGCGCCTTGTACCGCAATGGTTTTAATGTGGGGATATCTTGCCTATGGAAATCAAGGTCATACATTAGTAATGGTAGCAGTTAATTCTTTAACTATGCTATTTTTGTATGCACCGTTGGGGCGATGGTTACTAGCAGCAAATGATTTAACAGTACCTTGGCAAACTATTGTTTTATCGGTGTTAATTTATGTTGGTTTGCCTTTAGCAGCAGGAATGTATAGCCGTTATTGGATTTTTAAATATAAAGGTAGACAATGGTTTGAAAGACAATTTTTAAAATATCTTTCTCCTGTGGCAATTTCAGCTTTGTTAATTACTTTAGTTTTGCTATTTGCTTTCAAAGGAGAATTAATTGTTAAAAATCCTTTGCATATTTTATTAATAGCTGTTCCTTTGTTTATCCAAACTAATTTCATTTTTTTAATTAGTTATGTAGCCGCATTAAAATTAAATATATCCTATGAAGATGCAGCCCCAGCAGCTTTAATTGGTGCTAGTAATCATTTTGAAGTTGCGATCGCCACAGCAGTCATGTTATTTGGTTTAAATTCTGGTGCAGCACTAGCAACGGTGGTAGGGGTTTTAATTGAAGTTCCGGTAATGTTGATGTTGGTGGAATTTTGTAAACGCACAGCAGCATGGTTTCCCAGAGAACCGGAAAAAGCGACATTACCAGATCCGCGTTGTATTAATGTTTTTAGTGCTAATAATTAGTTGATCAAGATTTAGGAGAAAACAGGAGCATACCAATGAAAGAAAAAATAAACTTAGCCACTCCAAAAACTCTCTAAAACTCTCTTCACTTTGTGTCCTTTGCGTTCTTTGCGGTTCGTTATATAATTTTGTGCATCTTCATACAGAATTGGTATTAGATGTTATCAAACATATCAGGTTTGATTTTTCCAGTCTGTGTCTTCTGTGTTGGTTGTTTATCAATTAAAAAACCATGAAAAAAGTAATGTTTGTGTGTAATAAAAATTCCCGTCGTTCCCAAATGGCGGAAGGTTTTGCTAAAACTTTGGGACAGGGAAAAATAGAAGTTTATAGTTCTGGTTTAGCAGCCAGTGAAGTAGATCCAATTACTGTACAAGTTATGTTAGAAGTGGGCATTGATATTAGTAGTCAAACTTCTAAACCTTTCACAAACTTTAACCCAGAAGATTTTGATACTGTGATTTCTTTATGTGGTTGTGGGGTAAATTTACCCCAGGAATGGTTATTAAGAGAAGTGTTTGCAGATTGGCAATTAGATGATCCTCAAGGTGAGAATATTGACACATTTCGGCGTATCAGAGATGAGGTAAAGGAAAGAGTTATTAAATTAATTGCCGATTTATCCTAGCATTCAGCTATCAGCAGTCAGCAATCAGCTAAAATTCCTCATCAATCCCAAATAATAGCTGATTACTGATGACTGATTACTTACTAATTTTGCATCCCTTCAGCAATTTTCTGCACAGTTTCAACTGTTAAATTCAAAGCCTGGGCAATTTGTTCCACAGTTAAATTTAAAGCTAATAATCTAGGAACAGCTTCTAATTTTGCTTCCAAGCTTCCTTCTTCACGTCCTTCTTCACGTCCTTCTTCACGTCCTTCTTGATAAACCTTTGTTTGTTTCAAATCACTTAGACTAAACATAGCTTCCATCTCCTTTCTACTCATTCTAGGAAACTTGTAAACCAAGATAGTTTCTACCAATTCTAATAACTGTCGTTGTTTGTCATGATTGATTTCCTGCTTGGTTCTGTTGATTAACTCTTTAGCTGTGGTAATTGTTTTGTTTTCATCTTCGATGATTAATTTTATCGTAGCAATACCAATGGGTAAAGATGCACTTTCACCCAGTTCATCTAGATAAATTCGGCTGACACGCTGACTGGTGAAAAATTCACTGTAATGTTGAGTATCTGCTGTATCTAAATTGCGACTGGGATAAATAACAACCCCCCTCCAAGGATTTTGAGGTTGATATTGACGTAGGTATAAAAAAACTTCCGAGAATAAACGGTAATAAATTCGCGCATCGTCTTGAAACTGCACTTCCACGAAATAAATCGGGTTTTGTACATCTTGTTTTGGTAGAAAAACCCCATCTATGCGAAAAGCGGTTTGTTTAATTTCCACAGATGAGAATTTATAGGCCGCTGCGGTTTGTGTTTTCTGACCAATTAATTCAAAAAATATACTCGGAAACTCTTGAAAAAGTCGGTAAAATATGCTGTCAGTTTTCACTATGGATAATTGAGATTTGGGAAATTGCCACTGGGAAAATTTTACTTTTGCTAAGTAACTCAACCTGAAAAAACGTAATATCCATATCCCCAACTTCTTTAAGAAATCAGGGATATGTCCACTTTATACACTTCTATTTTACTTTTAATTATGTTGACCTACTTGTTGCTGATTTACCATCATTATTTATTCTCTCCCCAATCACCAATCACCAATCACCAGTCACCAATCACCATTATCCCACTTTGACGGCAAATACGACTTAGAAATTACGGTTCACCCCAATTCCTGAACGTATTAATTCTCATACATTATTCAGAGTAACAGCAGTTCAATCCATGAACCAACTAAAAACAACCTTTAAAATAAACCGTCCCATCCAAGGTTCGGGAGGTTCGGGAAACCACCCTTCATGGACTGGCTACATAAGTTCAGTATATATATCAGCGTAATTTGGGGTTTTCACCCCAGACTAGCGCAACCATGCTGGACTGACTGCTTATTTTCAATCAGTTGGTTCAAAAGGTTCAAACATAAGGTTCAAATATAAGGTTCAAACATTTAGTCCTTTATAATCCCATTCATTTGTAGTTATACGGAAGCAGCACCCAAAATGGCAAAAGTAGTAGGAATTGACTTAGGTACAACTAACTCTTGCGTAGCAGTGATGGAAGGTGGTAAACCCACTGTAATTGCTAACGCTGAAGGTTTTAGAACCACACCATCTGTTGTGGCGTTTGCGAAAAATGGTGATAATTTAGTAGGTCAAATCGCTAAACGTCAAGCGGTGATGAACCCCGAAAATACTTTTTATTCTGTAAAACGTTTCATCGGTCGCCGTTTTGACGAAGTTACCAACGAAGCTACAGAAGTTTCTTATAAAGTTCTCAGCAGCAGTGGTAACGTTAAACTAGATTCTCCCGGTGCTGGTAAGCAATTTGCACCAGAAGAAATTTCCGCTAAAGTTCTCCGCAAACTGGTAGAAGACGCTAGTAAATATCTGGGTGAAACCGTTACCCAAGCAGTTATCACCGTTCCTGCTTATTTCAACGACTCCCAACGTCAAGCAACCAAAGACGCTGGTAAAATCGCTGGTATTGAAGTATTACGGATTATCAACGAACCTACCGCCGCTTCTCTAGCTTACGGTTTTGATAAAAAGAGCAACGAAACCATCCTGGTATTTGACTTAGGTGGTGGTACATTCGACGTATCTGTATTAGAAGTTGGTGATGGTGTATTTGAAGTATTAGCAACCTCTGGTGATACCCACTTGGGTGGTGACGACTTCGATAAAAAAATAGTTGACTTCTTAGCAGAACAATTCAAAAAAGCAGAAGGTATTGACCTCCGCAAAGATAAACAAGCTTTACAACGTCTGACTGAAGCTGCGGAAAAAGCCAAAATTGAACTATCCAGCGTTACCCAAGCGGAAATTAACCTTCCCTTCATTACCGCTACCCAGGATGGTCCAAAACACCTGGATACTACTTTAACTCGTGCAACTTTTGAAGAACTTTGTTCCGATTTAATTGACCGTTGTCGCATTCCTGTAGAAAATGCTCTCAGAGATGCTAAGTTAAACAAGAGCAATATTGATGAAGTTGTTTTAGTTGGTGGTTCTACTCGTATTCCCGCAGTTCAGGAAGTAGTAAAACGGGTGTTGGGTAAAGACCCTAACCAAAGCGTTAACCCTGATGAAGTGGTAGCTGTGGGTGCTGCTATTCAAGCGGGTGTGCTTGCTGGTGACGTTACAGGTATCTTGTTGTTAGACGTAACTCCTCTATCCTTGGGTGTGGAAACCTTGGGTGGAGTGATGACCAAGATTATTCCTCGTAACACAACTATTCCTACCAAAAAATCTGAGGTATTCTCCACTGCGGTTGATGGTCAAACCAACGTAGAAATTCATGTTCTGCAAGGTGAACGGGAGTTTGCTAACGATAACAAGAGTTTGGGAACTTTCCGCTTAGATGGTATTCCTCCTGCTCCCCGTGGTGTACCTCAAATTGAAGTTACCTTTGACATTGATGCTAACGGTATCCTCAACGTTACTGCAAAAGATAAGGGAACTGGTAAGGAACAATCTATCAGCATTACTGGTGCTTCCACCTTGGATAAAAATGATGTGGAACGCATGGTACAGGAAGCTGAACGCAACGCATCTGCGGACAAAGAACGTCGTGAGAAAATTGAACGCAAGAACCAAGCTGACTCTTTAGCTTACCAAGCTGAGAAGCAATTGGAAGAATTAGGTGATAAAGTTCCAGAAGCTGATAAAACCAAGGTTCAAGCTTTGGTGAAAGATTTGCGGGAAGCAGTAGCTAAGGAAGATGATGAGCAAATCAAGAAACTCACACCAGAATTGCAACAAGCGTTGTTTGCAGTAGGTAGCAATATCTATCAACAAGCTGGTGGTGGTGCTGCTCCTGGTGCTGAAGGTCCCGGTGCTGGTGGTGGTTCTACTCCTCCTTCCGGTGGTGGTGATGATGTGATTGATGCTGATTTTACTGAGAGTAAGTAAGCGGTGATTGGTGATTGGTGATTGGTGATTGGTGATTGGGAAGAATACAAATAACTCCAATCTAAAATCTAAAATCTAAAATCTAAAATTTTTTCCCAGTCACCAGTCCCCAGTCCCCAGTCCCCAATCTTCTGGTTCATAACCGGAGGATATTTTTTCTATTGCTTTATCAATTAAATCTAAACCTTGTTGCACGGTTTCTACTAAACTTAATTGTCCGCGCAGGTCTGCTGCATCCGTGAAACCTTTAGCATACCAGGTGAGATGTTTACGGGCTTGACGAACTCCGCGATCGCCTTTATACTCCCATAAAGCATAAAGATGTTCTCTGGCACATTGTAAACGTTCTATGGGTGTGGGCGCTGGTAATAATTCCCCAGTCTTTAAGAAATGGTCAACTTCACCGACTAAAAACGGATAACCCAAAGTTCCACGGGAACACATCACCCCATCTGCACCGGTTTCTTCTAAACATCTTACCGCCGCTTCAACTGAGAAAATATCCCCATTTCCAATTACAGGAATAGATAAGATTTCTTTTACCTTGGCTATCCATTCCCAACGAGCGTTACCATTGTAACCTTGAGCGCGGGTTCTACCATGCACGGTAATCATTTTTGCACCCGCATCTTCCATTCTTTTAGCAAAGTCAAGAATGGTAATTTCTTTATCATTCCAACCAATGCGGGTTTTCACGGTTACGGGAACATCAACAGCTTTCACAACTTCCCGCACAATAGCTTCAGCTACTTCCGGTTGTCTTAATAAGGAAGAACCACCACCATTTTTAGTGATTTTATTAACTGGACAACCCATATTAATATCAACAGTATCCGCACCTTCTGCTACTGCTTTAACTGCTGCTTCGGCTAAAAAATCAGGACGACAATCAAATAACTGAATACTAATAGGGCGTTCGTTGGGGTCTACCTCCATAATTTTTGGTAGTTGTTTGACATAATGCAACCCCGTGGCGTTTACCATTTCCGTATACATCATTGAATCTGGTGCATAACGCCGCACTAAACGCCGAAATACCAAATCTGTCACCCCGGATAATGGTGATTGTAGCACCCGGCTTTTGACTTCAAATGAGCCGATTTTTAAAGGTTGGGAAAGTCGAGCTTGAAGAGTGGGGGACAGTGAAAGCATAAGAATAATTCAATAAATTCAATCAATTAAACTAATATAATAGACATCTCCAGAAAAGAAATTATGGAACTTATTTATGGGGGCAGGTCGAAGCATTTGGGATATCTAGATGTCTGATTTTTCCGTTAAATTATCGCCCAAATGCTTCGCCCCTACAACTTATGACAAATTAATACATTCTATTTTGGAGATGTCTAATGACTAGAAACAAAGTACATACAGAAAAGTTAAGTACCTTCAAAACGTCTTCGATCCTGCCTTTTGACTCTTGCCTATTACTTACATTCTAGCTGTAAAGCTGCTTCAACTCTTTGATATTCTGTCATTGCTTTGGATAATTTTGATGGGGCTTCTGCTAAGTTTTTATTACGACCAGAATCTTCTAAAACTTTACAAAATTCAGATAAAGTCTTAGCACCGACAATAGCACTACTAGATTTGAGAGCATGAGCTTCTAATTGTAGTGTTTTTGCGTCTCCTTGAGTAATAGCATCCTGAATCGACTGCAAACGCTGAGGCGTATCCTCCAAATAACATTGTATTATTTCTATAAATTGTTCTGCGTCATTATTGCAAATAATGTCTTTCAGTTCTTTTAAAGCCGAAGCATCAAGTATATTATTAGGCATATTTTCAACAATTTCAATATTACTCACACCTTGTTTTTGACAATTACGTAAAGCGTTTGTTAAATCATCAATTCTAATTGGTTTTGTAGTGTAGTCATTCATCCCCGCTGCCAGGCATTTTTCCCGATCTCCTTGCATAGCATTAGCAGTTATCATACCCAGAGACTGACATTGTAACATCAAGGCTTGGCGATTGATGATATTATCGTCAACTATTAGCACTCGTTTATTAGCAATTAATTCTTGGTTATAAAGATAAGTTTGTACATTAATTTATCCAAACTATTTATTTTTATATAGAAAAATATACCAAATTAGTAATTCTTACAAGAAAAATTATGGTTAAGTTTTGTATTATTCGATCACCGTAGATCCGAAACGATACCCTTTACCGTAAACGGTGTGAATTAGTGCAGATTCTCCACCTATCTCAATCTTACGACGTAACAGGCGAATTAAGGCAGCAATGACATTACTTTCTGGTTGTTCGTCATCTGTCCACAAATGTTGCATAATTTGGCTGTGTGTAAGTAACTGTCCTGCATTTTCCATAAAATATTTGAGTAGATGGCTTTCTTTTTGCGATAGCTCAATTATTCTCCCTTGACGATAGGCTATCTGATTTTCTACATCCAGTTCTAAATCAGCTACTACTAAGCGTCCGACTGTGGTACTGTAAGCATCAAAACTAGAACGACGTAACAAAGCACGGACTCTTGCTAGTAACTCCCGCAGTTCAAAGGGTTTAACTAAATAATCATCTGCACCTGCATCTAAACCTTGCACCCGATCATCTAAGGTATCTTTAGCGGTGAGAAATAGTACAGGGGTAGTTTTACCTTGAGTGCGTAATTCTTGACAAATTTCTAAGCCTGTTTTTCCTGGCAACATCCAATCTAAAATTAATAAGTCATAGGTTTTAGTTTGTGCCAGTTGTCTGCCGCTTATTCCTTCATAAGCAGCATCCACAGTATAACCTTCACGAGTTAAGACACGACTCAAGGGATCTGTGAGTTCGATTTCATCATCAACTAATAAAATTCTCATGTTGCTTGTGGTGAGATAATAAACCGCAAAGACAAAGATATCAAAAAAAATAATGCTGACTGTCGCACTACCAAAAGGGGAATTACTTAAAAATAGCATCCGCTTGCTGCAATCTGCGGGATTGGACTTTAGTGGTTTTTTAGATGCTGGAAACCGCCAACTACAAATTCCTGATGCTAGTGGACAAGCTAAAGGTCTGTTAGTACGAGCGCAAGATGTACCTGTTTATGTGGAATATGGTCAGGCGCAATTGGGTATTGTGGGTTATGATGTGCTACGAGAGAAAAAACCGCAGGTTGGACAATTAGTTGATTTGCAATTTGGTTATTGTCGGATGTCTGTGGCGGTAAAAGCTTCTAGTTCTTACAAATCTCCTTTAGACTTACCTGCTCATGGTCGAGTTGCTTCTAAATATGTTAATTGTGCGCGGGAGTATTTTCAAAGTTTAGATTTACCGATTGAAATAGTTCCTTTGTATGGTTCGGTGGAATTAGGACCGATTACGGGTATGTCTGAAGCTATTGTCGATATAGTTTCTACAGGACGAACTTTGCGGGAAAATGGTTTAGTGGAAATTGCGACTTTGTATGAAAGTACGGCGAGGTTAATTGTTCATCCTTTGAGCTATCGTTTGAATATGGGTAATTTACACAAAGTGGTGGAACAGCTAAGAGTTAATAATTGATAATTGATAATTGACAATTGACAATTGTTTTATTCAAGGTTTAAAACCTCCCCTTGAAAGGTGTAAAAACCCAAAATTCTGCTTTTTCAATCCTCTTCCTTTCAGGGAGAGGTGATTGTCATATCATGTCGTGAGGATAGTTGACAGGTGACAGTTTTAGACAGTGGGTAAGTTTTAATTTTTAAGCTGTTGTGCAAGATTTTTTAATTTTTACCCTCAAAACTCTTGCATTGTTTGAAAGTCAAAATAGCTCAAATTCTTTAACTGTAATGTTTTCCCATTTATTCAGCAAACCCTATTTTACTAACAGCGATCGCTACTTTCCTCGCAAGCATCACATACTCCCTGAACTGTAACCTCGTAGGTTTTTCCCTGCAAACCAGGACGGAGATTTTTTAACTCAATACATTGAAATGTATCCCAAGCTATATCTTCAATAGCACCGCAAGACTGACAGCAAAAGTGATGATGGGGTTGAACATTAGCATCATAACGAGATACCCCCTCTTGCAATAATACTTCCCTCACCAGTCCCACTTCTCTGAGTGCTTGTAGAGAACTATATATAGTGGCCTGGGATGAAACAGGAAAATCTTTATTTAAATCAGTCAGTATTTGCTCAACAGTTGGGTGATCTGTGCGAGATAACAAATTTGCATAGACCGCAAACCGCTGAGGTGTCACCCGCAAACCCTTGGATTTTAAGGTTTGAATAATTGCGTTTGCTTCTTCCTGCATAACTATTGCCGTATTTATAGAGATCTAACCGTAATTATAGTTTAGCACATTAATGAATTAATAGTATATATTACTTTTTATAAAAATTAAGTATTTATAACTATTGAATTTTTATTAAATCAGAATTATTCTGAGATAGAGACAAAAAGCAAACACAATTTCACACATCAAAACATCAAGAGGTCAACATGGCTGTAATCGAAACCGTTCCTAACGTTGTCTTTAAAACCCGTGTTCGTGATGAGTCCATTGGTGGACCCAACCCCTTCCGTTGGCAAGATCGCACCACTGAAGAACTGTTTGCTGGTAAGCGTGTAGTAGTATTTTCATTACCTGGTGCGTTTACTCCCACTTGTTCCACCTCCCACCTACCTCGCTACGAAGCACTCTATAACGAATTTAAAGCTTTGGGAGTTGATGAAATAATTTGTATATCTGTAAATGATGCCTTTGTGATGTTCCAATGGGGTAAACAACAAGGTGCGAACAATGTCTTCTTGTTACCCGATGGCAATGGCGAATTTACCCGGAAAATGGGAATGTTAGTAGATAAAGCTAACTTGGGCTTTGGAATGCGGTCTTGGCGCTACTCAATGGTAGTTAATAACTGCAAAATTGAAAAAATGTTTATTGAGCCTGGTTTTGATGATAATTGTCCCACCGATCCTTTTGAAGTGTCAGATGCAGACACCATGTTAAATTACCTCAAAAGTGTGAAATAGTTGATTGGTAATTGGTGATTGGTAATTGGTGATTGGGAAAAATAACTAATGACTAATAACTAATCACTAATAATTAATCAATAAAATCCCAAATCTAAAATCTAAAATTGTTATGACCTACGAATTTGACTTATTTGTAATTGGTGCTGGTTCTGGTGGTATTGCGACTGCAAGAAGGGCGGCGGAATATGGTGCGAAAGTAGGAATTGCCGAGTTTGATAGACTGGGTGGAACTTGTGTAAACCGTGGTTGTGTGCCTAAAAAACTCATGGTTTATGCTTCTCATTTTCCCGAATTATTTACTGATGCTGTAGGCTATGGTTGGAGTGCTGTTAAAAGTTCTCTAGATTGGGAAAAGATGATTACCGCAGTTAATAATGAGGTAGATCGTCTGAATGGAATTTATCAAAAAATGTTGGATAATTCCCAAGTTGAGATTTTACAAGGATATGGAAAATTAATTGATAACCATACAATTGTACTAGGTGAAAGAACAGTTACAGCAGATAAAATATTAATTGCTGTGGGTGGAAAGCCAACAAAACCGGATATTCCTGGAATTGAAAATGCTATTACATCTGATGAGATCTTTCACCTGAAAACACAACCAAAAAGGATGGTGATTTTAGGTGGTGGTTATATTGGTTCAGAATTTGCTTGTATCATGAATGGACTGGGAACAGAAGTTACCCAGATCACTCGTGCGGATATGATTTTGCGTGGGTTTGATGATGATTTGCGAAGTGAAATTCAACAAGGAATGACAAACCACGGGGTAAAAATTCTCAATCACACTCAAATAATTGGCTTTGAAAAAGACGCAGAAGGAATCAAAGTCAAAGTTCGTAAAGATGGCGAGTCTGAGGATACTGTGGTTGTGGATGCGGTGAGTTTAGCGGCGTTAGGAAGGAAACCAAATACTCAAAACTTGGGTTTAGAAAATACCAAAATTCAACTCAAACATGGGGCAATTGTAGTTGATAAATATAGCCGTACAGACGAAGAAAATATCTATGCCGTGGGAGATTGTACGGATAATATTAACTTAACACCCGTAGCAATTAATGAAGGTAGAGCTTTTGCTGATACGGTATTTGGTGGCAAATCTCGCACCATGAGTTATGAAAACGTTCCCACAGCGATTTTTACCACACCAGAAGCGGCTACAGTGGGTTTAACTGAAGCAGAAGCGCGAGAAAAATATGGTGATGCAGTAAAAATTTATCGCTCTCGTTTCCGTCCTATGTATTATACTTTAGCGGGTAAAGAAGAAAAAACCATGATGAAATTAGTGGTTGATCAAAATACTGATAAGGTATTAGGGGCGCACATGGTCGGTACAAATGCGGCGGAAATTATTCAAGGAGTGGCGATCGCCATTAAAATGGGTGCAACCAAAGCTAACTTTGATGCTACAGTCGGTATTCATCCGAGTTCAGCAGAAGAGTTTGTTACCATGAGATAATGTCAGTTGTCAGTTATCACTGATAACTGATAACTGATAATTGATAGCTGATAATTGATAACATGAGCATCTATCCAAATAAAAAGAAATCTCCAGAAAAATCCCGCCAAAATCAAAATGACTGGCGGTTATTTTTGCGTTTATTACCTTATGGTCGCCGTAGCGTGGGTTTATTAGTAGTATCAATGTTTTTGCTCATACCTCTTGGTATTGCTAACTCTGTTCAACCGTTATTAATTGGACAAGCAATATCTTTAATTCGTCAAGAACCCAGTGTTTATGAATTTATCAAAAATCGTTCTTTATATGAAGGTTTAACTATCATTCAAGGATTATTCTTGATAACAATTATTATCAAGTTATTGCTTACAGGATATCAGGGTTATTTAGTACAGAAATTAGGACAGAAAATAACAGCAGAAATTCGTAAAGACTTATTTCATCATGTGACATCATTAGCAGTTAAATATTTTGATCGCACACCTGTAGGTAAACTAATTACTAGACTAACCAGCGATGTTGAAAGTTTAGGAGATGTCTTTGCTACTGGTGCTGTCGGAATTTTTGCTGATTTATTTTCTATGTTGCTAATTATTGGTTTTATGTTTTCTATCCAATGGCAACTAGCGATTCTATTACTACTTATATTGCTACCAATTTCCTGCTTAATTATTTACTTTCAAAAACAATATCGTCAAGCCAACTATAAAACTAGAGAAGAACTATCAAAACTCAATTCACAACTACAAGAAAATATTGTTGGTGTAAATGTAGTACAGTTATTTCGCCGAGAAAAATTTAACGCAGAATTATTTAGAGAGACTAATAAAAAATATGTTGCAGAAGTTGATACTAGCATTTGGTATGATTCTGCTGTTTCCTCTACTTTAGAATGGGTTAGTTTAATTGCTATTGCTGGTGTATTGTGGGTAGGCAGTTTACTAATTTTAAGGGATAATCTCAGCTTTGGTATTTTATCTGCATTTGTTTTATATGGGCAAAAATTATTTTTTCCTCTGCAAAACTTTGCTGAGAAATTTACAACTATTCAAGCTGGTTTTACTGCTATTGAAAGAGTTATTGGTATTTTAGATGAACCAGTAGAAATCAAAGATAAAAGTAACCCTCGGTTATCAATTTTAGATAATCAATTTGGTTATATAGATGAGATAATTAGAGATTTAGAAGCACAGAATTTTAACACTGCACCAGAATTAGGAGAAATTAGATTTGAAAACGTCTGGTTTGCTTACAAAGATGATGATTATGTCATTAAAAATCTAGACTTTATCATTCATCCAGGGGAAAAAATAGCTTTAGTCGGACCTACTGGGGCGGGTAAAAGTTCAATTATCAGGCTGTTATGTCGGCTTTATGAACCAACAAAAGGACGTATTTTGATTGATGGTATTGATATTCGGGAAATACCACAAGCAGAACTGCGGCGTTATATGGCGGTAATTTTGCAAGAGGCTTTTTTGTTTGCTGGTGATGTGAAAAGTAATATTACTTTAGGGGATAGTTACACCTTGGAAGAAATTGAACAAGCAGCACAAAAAACGAATGTTGCTGATTTTATTCAGCAATTACCTCAAGGATATGATACCCAATTAAGAGAAAGAGGAACAAATATTTCTAGTGGAGAAAAACAGCTTTTAGCCTTTGCGCGGGCTGCTATTCGTAACCCGCAAATTTTGGTATTAGATGAAGCTACAGCTAATTTAGATGTGGGAACAGAAGCGTTAATTCAACAAGCATTAAATCAACTTTTAATCAAACGCACGGCAATTATTATTGCTCACCGTTTGTCAACTATTAGGAATGTAGACCGAATTTTTGTATTGAAGCGGGGAGAATTAATTGAACAAGGAAGTCACGAACAATTAATAGCACAAGGTGGACTTTATTCAACTTTGCATAATTTACAAATGTTGGGAACTTAGATGGTAATTGATAATTGATAATTGATAATTGACAATTTAAGAAGAAAAGAGAAAAATTTATCTACTGAGAAAATTGTCAATTAGGGTTTGCTGAATAAACCTAAAACCTTGATATATCAAAGGTTAGAGGCTGATAAACACAGAAATTAGTGCAAGGGTTTTGAAGGGTATACCGGAAAAAGTGTGCATTTTTTGGGATTTCAAGAGATGGCAAAGAAAT
>NZ_JAQMTI010000021.1:0-57850 GCF_028329225.1 Sphaerospermopsis kisseleviana CS-549
ACCTGACCCGTGACCAATATGAATTAATCAGCGACCTGATTCCAGAGCCTAAACCTGGAGGACGCAAGCGTGAAGTCAATACGTGGGAAGTCCTAAACGCGATTTTTTATATCTTGGTAGAAGGAGTGAGATGGAGAGCATGTTAAAGCTTTATTAATCGAAAAGTATTGGTATGAGACATTAACTTAACAGATGGAAGTTCGCTAAACGACCCGGCAATGAACGCGGTACTGAAGAAAAGCAAGGTATGGACAAGTGCTAGATTGTTGGGCATTTTGGCTCTACATTTTGAGAAAAATGTTTGCTAAAAGACTTGTTTTTTAGTAAAAACTATGAAATACTCTTAGAATACTACTAAAAGTTGACCGATAAACCGTAGTTAATGTTGACCTCTGGTATTTTGCCAGTCAAAAGAATATAACTCGTAGAAGAGAAGCAATTTCACTTCTATCTTTGGCTTTGTCATTCAAATTGCAATTTTTGTAATTAGGGGATGTGGAATAAATGTAAAACCTAGACAAATCAAAGGATTGAGGCGAAAAATAGAACAATGAGGTACAAGGTTTTTCAAGATAGGAGTAGCAAAATTGAAAATAGTGAGCGTGAAATAGGGAAAAATTTGTTGCCAACAGATAGCCCAAACTCTTGTCTTTTGCCTGTCTATACGAGAATACTTTTATGGCTTAGGCCACGCTCTGCTATCAGCAAGCCCTAATTAACTAAAAAATCAAACAAATCCCAATCAAGGAAAGGACTAAATGAGTACATTACAACTGTATTTTGCTAAAGCCTCTACTTTTTCCCAAAGAACCCGTGTAGTGTTGCTGGAAAAAGGAATTGATTTTACACCGATTGAAATTGACTTACAGAATAAACCAGAAGCTTTTACCCAAGTTTCTCGCTATGGAAAAGTTCCAGCCATCAAACATGGTGATGTGGAAATATATGAATCCGCAATTATCAATGAATATTTAGAAGAAGTATTTCCCGAACCAGCTTTATTACCTCATGATCCTGCTCAAAAAGCGGTTGCAAGAATTTGGATAGATTACGCTAATACCCGTTTAGTTCCAGCTTTTAATAAATTCCTGCGTGGTAAAGATACCCAAGAACAAGAACAGGGAAAGAGAGAGTTTTTAGAGTCTCTTTTGTATATTGAAGAAGAAGGATTAGGCAAACTTTCTGGTAATGGTCCCTACTTCTTAGGCGAACATTTGAGTTTAGTTGATATCAGCTTCTATCCTTGGTTTGAAAGATTACCAGTTTTAGAAAAATTCCGTAATTTTACATTGCCCACAGAAACATATAAATTACAGGAATGGTGGGAGAATTTACGTCAACGGGAATCTATTCAACAAGTTGCTAATCCTACAGAATTTTATGTAGAAAGATTCGCTAAAATTCTTGGTTTAACGGTAACAACGGCGTAGAATGCGGTTTTTGAGATTACTTTAACATTCCTGTTAATTAAAGTAATTTCACTAAGTAATGAAGATTTTGATGAAATAGAAATAAAGGTGAAAATGATGTTTAAAAGTTTTTATTTAAAGAATTTGAAAAAACCTAAGTTATTTGCTCTGGTGACAGTGTTTTTTGCATTTTTAGTAAGTATTCCCTTATTACCTTTGCCAGTATTATCAGCTAATTCTCGCGCCAATATTCAGTTTGTTTCGCCAAATTGGGTAGCTGAAAACGCCAAAGATCCTAACCTTAGAATTTTAGATGTACGTAATTTTCCTCTCGACTATATAGAAGGACATCTTCCTAATGCTGTCAACATTGCTGATACAGCTTTTAGGGGTCCAAAAGAAGGATTACCGGTACAATATTGGGAAAATCAAAAATTAGGAGAAATATTTGCTAATTCTGGTGTAACAAATAATAGTCGTGTTCTTGTATATTCAGATGGTAGAGATGTTTTAGGTGCAACAATGGTTGCTTATTTACTAGAACGTTCTGGATTGAAAGATATTGCTGTATTAGATGGTGGTTATGCTGGTTATAAAACCGATCAAGCTGTCACAAAAGAATTTCCTAAATACTCAGTCGGTAAATTCACAGTTAAAGATAACCCTTCAGTGCGTGTGAATTTAAGTGATGTGAAAAAACTGATTGGTAAATCAGGAGTTGTTTTTATTGATCCTAGACCAGAAAAATTGTTCCGGGGTGAGGAAAATATTTGGATACGCAATGGACATATTCCTGGTGCGCGGAATATTCCTTGGGTAACGTTTACAGATGCTCAAAATCCTCACAAATTAAAGTCATTAGATGAGATTAAGAAAATTCTGGCAGATAAAAAGATTACTCCTGAAAATGACATTATTGTTTCTTGTAGTACAGGACGAGAAGCTACATTACAATATGTGGTTTTAAAGCATCTACTTAATTATCCCAAAGTTAGAATTTATGAAGGTTCTTGGACAGAATATAGCACTCACAAAGATTTACCAGTGGCTACTGGAGAGGAGAAACTAACTTAGAAAAGAGAAGAGGTGAAAAATAAATCCATGAAATATGCAATTTTGTTAATTACTGCTGCAATTTTCATCTTGATTCCAGTATATGTATTGACTGCCAATAATCTCAATCAAGATAACTTGGTCAGTTGCAGAAGTGGTAAAGAAGAACCTCCCAGTGATTCTACAAGCGATCGCTCAGGAGCTTAATACAACGTAAAATGCGGTTTTTAATATTGCTACTCATTCAAGTAGTTGCACTGATATCGCTATTTACTAATTCACCAGCATTTGCCGTTAACCCCTGTCCTCCAGGAATGGTAATGATTTCTGGAGGTACATTCAAAATGGGAGCAGATGATTCTGGTTTTGTGGAAGAGCAAACAGCAGAAAATGTCACAGTTACATCCTTTTGCATAGATAAATACGAAGTGACAAACGCTCAGTTCGCTGAATTTGTCAAAGCCACCAACTATGTAACAGTTGCAGAACGACCTTTATCAAAAGAACAGTTTCCCGACTTACTAGATGAGCAGAGATTACCAGGATCAATGGTCTTTCAAATGCCAAAACAAGGTGTGAAGGAAGTTCAAATTCTCAGTTGGTGGCATTGGACACCCAGTGCTAATTGGCAGCATCCCTTTGGTAGTGATAGCACTATTGTAGGGAAAGAAAACTACCCAGTTGTTCATATTGCATATCAAGACGCTGTAGCCTACGCCCAATGGTCAGGAAAATCATTACCAACAGAAGCACAGTGGGAATATGCTGCTCGCGGTGGGTTGGATGGAGCAACTTATACCTGGGGGAATCAATATTCAGTGAAAAAAGCCAACACCTGGCAGGGAATCTTCCCCTTTTTCAATACTAAAACTGATGGTTATGTAGGAACAGCAAAAGTAGGCTCTTTCCCCGCCAATGGTTATGGACTATACGACATGACCGGCAATGTGTGGGAATGGACTTCCGACTTATTCAACGATAGATCCCCGACTTCTTTGAGAAGTGGGGGATCTGTTAACCAAAGTTTTGATCCTAAAAAACCTACAGAAACTGACCTTCATGTCATCAAAGGTGGTTCTTACCTATGTGCGCCAAACTATTGTAGCCGTTATCGTCCAGCCGCACGGGAATCAGAATCTACTGATACGGGAACAACCCATATCGGGTTTCGTTTGGTGAAGAATTTACAAGACTAACGCAAAATCTCTCTCTAACATTCTTA
Organism: Sphaerospermopsis kisseleviana CS-549; assembly: GCF_028329225.1. Classification (NCBI taxonomy): domain Bacteria; kingdom Bacillati; phylum Cyanobacteriota; class Cyanophyceae; order Nostocales; family Aphanizomenonaceae; genus Sphaerospermopsis; species Sphaerospermopsis kisseleviana. The sequence goes on from NZ_JAQMTI010000021.1 coordinate 3,685, forward strand.
ATCTTCGTGTCCTTTGTGTCCTTCGTGGTTCGTTAAAAGATTAAGCCTCACGCAAAGACGCAAAGACGCAAAGTTGCAGATTTATTATACAAGGATATTGTATGTTACATTCAATTTTGCGGGTGCTGTCTCTATCTTTTCTCATCACATTGTTGATGGTAACAAGCCCCGCCTTAGCTGCGACATCAAAGGTTTTACCAGTACGTCCACCGTCTTTTGATGGTGAAATTGGCTTAACTTACAAAGATTCAAAACCAGATTTTCCCGCACCCATTAAAGCCCCGGAAAAAGCCCCGAATGTATTATTAGTATTATTGGATGATGTGGGTTTTGGGCAAGCGAGTACATTTGGTGGACTCGTAGATACCCCGAATTTAACTCGTTTAGCTGAAAAAGGATTACGTTACAACCAATTCCACACTACAGCCCTTTGTTCACCTACCAGAGCAGCTTTATTAACTGGGCGCAATCATCATTCAGTGGGTACAGGAGTAGTTGCAGAATTAGCATCTGGCTATCCAGGTTACACGACAATTTTACCCAAGAGTGCGGCTACTGTAGCGGAAGTATTACGGCAGAACGGTTATAATACTGCTGCTTTCGGTAAATGGCACAACACACCAGATTATGAAACCAGTGCGGCTGGACCCTTTGATCGCTGGCCGACAGGATTAGGATTTGAGTATTTTTACGGTTTTTTGGGTGGTGATACTAACCAATGGAGTCCGGCTTTGGTAGAAAATACTAAGCGAGTTGCACCACCAACCAATAACCCTGATTACCATTTGACTCCTGATTTAGTAGATCATGCCATTAACTGGATTCATTCTCAACAGTCTATAGCCCCTGACAAGCCCTTTTTTACCTATTTGGCTACCGGTGCTACCCATGCACCTCATCACGCCCCCAAAGCCTGGATAGACAAGTATAAGGGCAAGTTTGATCAAGGCTGGGATAAATTACGAGAAGAAACCTTTGCTCGTCAAAAACAACTGGGTGTAATTCCTGCTAATGCCGAACTTACCCCCCGTCCGGTAGAATTGCCAGCATGGGATTCCTTATCTCCAGATGATCAAAAAATCTATGCCCATGAAATGGAAGTATTTGCCGGATTTTTGGCACATACGGACTATGAAGTGGGAAGATTAATTGATGCCATTGACCAAATTGGTGAATTAGACAACACCTTAGTTTTCTACATCGTTGGTGATAATGGTGCTAGTGCCGAAGGTGGTTTAGCAGGTAGCGTCAATGAATTAAAAGTTTTCAATAAAGTACCGGAAAGTCGAGAACAACTCCTAGCTTCTTTGAATGACTTAGGTAGTCCCAAAACCTTTAATCATTATCATGCAGCTTGGGCATGGGCTGGTACAACACCCTTTCAATGGACAAAACAAATAGCGTCTCACTTTGGTGGAACTCGTAACCCCTTGATTATTGCTTGGGGCGATCGCATCAAAGATCAAGGCGGACTTCGTAGCCAATTTCATCATGTTATTGATATTACGCCAACTATTTTTGAAGCTGCGGGAATTACTGCACCTACTCAAGTTAACGGGGTAAAACAACAGAAAATCGAAGGTACTAGCTTAGTTTACACTTTTGATGATCCTGAAGCTGCTTCTAAACATGAAACTCAGTATTTTGAGATGTTTGGCAACCGGGCGATTTATGATGATGGATGGATAGCTGCGGCGCGTCATCCCCGATTACCTTGGCAGGGTACAATTAATGCAGACTTCGAGAAAGATCCTTGGGAACTATACAACATTGAGAAAGATTTTAGCGAAGCTAATAACCTAGCATCTGAAAATCCAGAGAAATTAGAAAAACTGCAAAAGTTGTTTTTATCAGAAGCTCGTAAACACAAAGTTTTACCATTAGATGATCGCGTTTCTGAAAGATTTGATGTCAAAAGTCGTCCTTCCCCTGCCGCAGGACGCACAACTTTTACTTACTATTCTGGTGGAGTTAGCATTCCTGAAGGTAGCGCCCCAAGTTTAAAAAATAGATCCTTTAGTATTACTGTTGATGTAGACATTCCTGAAAATGGTGCAGAAGGTGTTTTATTAACTCAAGGTGGACGTTTTGCGGGTTGGGGATTTTTCCTAGAAGATAGTAAACCAACCTACGTTTACAACTTTGCTAATGCCGAACGGTACACTATTCAATCTCCTGCAAAATTAGCACCTGGTAAATCAACAATTAAATTTAATTTTGATTATGACGGTGGTGGAGTTGGTGCAGGTGGAATTGGCAAGTTATTCATTAATGATCAACAGGTAGCTGAGGGTAGAATTGAAAAAACTTTACCCTACCGTTTGGCATTAAATGAAACTTTTGATGTCGGTCAAGATACAGGTACTCCTATTGTGGAAACCTATCAAGTACCCTTTGCATTCACAGGTAATTTACAGAAGGTTACTTTAAATTTGAATTAAAAATGTAGCAAATATAGGTTGGATTAAATAACGAAACCCAATAGGCTAAGAGATTATACAGCAGTTTCCGTTATTATGAAGTACAGATATTAATGATAAAACCCTTGTGGGACAGGCATACTTCGACATAGTTCGACTCCGCACTTCGACTTAGCTCAGTATAAGCTCACTAACCGCTCAGTACAAGTCTTGCCTGTTCATAGTGTACCTCATGTACATGGAATATGCTGTATATGTTGGGTTTCACTTTGTTCAACCCAACCTACAGATTTGTTGAAAGTGAAATAAGTGAAATAAGAAATTTATGAATGAAGTTATCCCCATTCTTGACAAAATAGCATTCCTTTGTTTTGTTGTTGCTACTATGTTTGGTACAGGTTTAAAGTTAACTGTACAACAAATTTGGCAGCCTCTTCGTAATATCCGTTTAGTTGTTTTATCGCTACTAGTAAATTTTGTTTTAGTGCCAGTTTTTGTCTATTTACTGCTGCTAGTAATACCTGTTAATGAACCTGTGAAAGATGGGTTTATCATTATGGCATTAGCATCAGGTCCGCCAGCTTTACCTAAACTTGCGCAAATAGTGAAGGGGAATTTAGCTTTTTCTACAGGGTTGATGATGATGTTAATGTTAGGTACTGTTTTTTATATGCCGATTGTATTACCTTTGGTTTTGCAAGGTGTACAAGTCAACTCTTGGGATATTGCTAAACCTTTAATATTGATGATGATAATACCGTTAGGAATTGGGTTATTAATTAAGTCCAAATCTGAAAATATATCCCTTAGCTTACAAGCAATTACCGCCAAATTATCTAGTTTTGGATTGCTTTTAGGTTTAGTGGTCAGATTGATAGTTCACTTTAGTGAAATTACTGTTTTATTGACAAATGGTGTGATATTTGTATGTGCTATTTTTATTGTATTTTCTTTTACTGTAGGTTATTTATTGGGAGGACCTGGTATTGATACTCAAAGAGTTTTAGGAGTAGGAACTGCACAACGCAATTTTGCTGCTGCTTTGTTAATAGGTACAAGCAATTTTGATGATCCGAATGTGATCAGCGTGATTATGGTAACGAGTTTATTAATGATGGTTTCAGTTTTGATTTTAGGGAAAAATTTACCAGAATTAGATCAAGAACAGAATGCGGAAGTAAAGCAGTTGGAAGTTTTACGATAACATTAAATAGATTGTAATAGCCAGCAATACCACTGCTCTTACTGCTGCTGGAGCGAAGATAGTTTTTAATGATAGATATGCGGCAGCTTTTTCAACTACTTTAGCTATTGGAAAGCAAAAATTATGGGAAAGCATTTCACCAATTCCATTTTCACCTGCCGCTATATATACATAGCAAAGTAATCATTGTATATTTCTGTATTTGCCATAACGGTTAGTTCTATTTGTTCTTGTTCTTCTTTTGCTAAAGTTGTGGACTGATTTAAGCTATCTTGGAGAATGAAATCACCACAGTATTCATTTGCCGGTACTGCTGCATTCATCTTTTGGGGATAACTCAATTTGAGATTATTCATAATGGTGATGAATTGACTACGGGTACGGCCACTAAATCTGGGGTTGAGACGTTTTTCTTCCCCAATGGTGGAAACTGTACGCCCTTTGTAGTCATGGGCAGGATATACTAAGGTATCATCTGGTAAGGTAAATAGGCGTTGTGTCACCACATCATAGAGAGTTCCCGCATCACCACCCTGAAAATCTGTACGTCCACAACCACGAATAAATAAAGCATCACCGGTTAACAAGTGAGTTTTATTCACCAAATAGGTTATGTGACTGGCAGTATGTCCAGGTGTAGAAATTGCTTCAATAGTTACTGAACCCAGTTCTATAATTTCCCCACCTACAAAAGAGCGATCTGCTTTTGTTACCGCAGGATTTTCAGGAACGATGATCTGACAGCCTGTTTGTTGTCTGAGTTTTCCTGCTCCTGTAATATGGTCAGCGTGGAGATGGGTTTCCAAGCAATAGCGTAGTTTTAATCCTAGTTCTTCTAATGATTGCAAATCCCGGTCAACTTGTTCTAATACAGGATCAACTAAAATCCCATCTCCTAACTGTTGATCCGCAATAAGGTAGGTATAGCTACTGGTTTCAGGGTCGAAAAATTGGCGAAATAGAAAGGTTGGCTGTGGTATTCCTGTACTGGTATTGCTCAAAGCTATGGCAGGAAGGGGACGCACACGCAATGGTAGAGACTGCAACAACTCCTGGGATAATGCCTGTGCTTGTCCTCGTAGCTCTGGAACAGCTATAGTTTCCCACAGATCGCCTTTGCGGGGTGTTCCCAAGGTATAAAGTAGGGAAGAAATTGTACCATCTGCTTGATATAAAGCACCCTGGGAGTTAGTATCTAGTCCTAAACCCAGGACATTCGGACGAATTAATCCTTGGCTTCGCAAATTAGTAACCAGAGGATGATTTGAATGCCGATAATCTCCTGCTACTCCGGTACAATTCACTATTCGACGCACTGGCAAAATCTGATTAGTCTGGGTTTTGCGTTCAGATATGGTGACAGCTACACCACCAGGAACAGCTTGATATTCTCTAATTCTGCCAGCAGAAATAGTTAGTTGACCAGAATTGAGTATTTCTGTGATTACATCTCCCACTTGTGGGGCAATGCGGTGACGATGGATGTCCCAATAAGGTGTTAAATGACGTAGAAATCGCCGTTGTTCCTCTTTTGGTAGTTTTTGCCAAATTTTCTGAGTGTGGGGACGTAGAGAGTCAATGAGCGATCGCCAACCATAACCTTGAGATGTGGCAACTTCTACCTCAGTCCGCAACCAATGTAACCAACCCCGTACTGTTGTGGGGAAAGTATCTGGAGTTAAAGAATTAGCATAAGGTTGAGCCGGTTGATGTTTTTGGGGAGACAGTCCCCGACGAGACACAGCATAAATTTTACCCCGGTGTTGGCGACTGTGCAGAGATAACACCATATCTACCATTGTTAATCCCGTACCAATCAGTAGTATAGGGGCATCAGGATCAAGATCATCTAGGGCATCGGCTGACCAAGCATTGCGGAGATAATTACTATCTGTATTCTCAATTTCTGAAGGTGTAGAAAGGGAATTTCCCAAAGCCAAGACAACTTTATCGGCATTAAAATAGCGGCCACTACGGAGAGCAATAGCTGCCCTTTTTGCTTCCGGTTGTATCCCCACCACCTCATCAGTCACCCTTTCCAGACGCACATCACTGGGTGCTGTGGCTTCTGCTTCTGCTAAAACTGACTGAATGTACAAACCATAAACTTTGCGGGGAATGAAGGTACTAGCATTGACTTCTTCGGAAAAAAATGATTCTAACTCGCTGCGGTTGTACTGAAGCCAACGTAACAGATGTCCCGGGTCATGAGGAAACGCGCTCATGTTACCTGCTGAGACATTGAGTAAATGACAGTTAGTCTCCGTACTATAAGCAATTCCCTTGCCAATTTGACGACTGCGCTCAATCAACTTAATGATCAGGGGTTGACTAGCAGTTTTTAATAGATGGGTAGCCACTAGAGTACCACTAAAGCCTCCGCCAACTATAGTGATCGTAGTTGGAGTGTGAGTAGTCAAAAAACTAGAAGTCATGGCATTGTCAGTTAAAATCACTAGTAACGCTGATTTAATCAACAGAACTTACCCATAGGCTAGGAAAATTCAGAGTTTTGATTCATAGATGCCTTTAGTTGCTATATGCTAATTCTTTAACATCAGGGTGAAATTTATTAACAGCTTGCACAAATTCTATTAAAACTTCTTGCAGACGTTGATCAATTTCTTCATCCAACTGCAAACTTCCATCAGCTTGAATTTGAATTTGCTTATCTACTGCGTAAACTGTACTTAAAATATGCCTTGCACCTAATTCACCTAAAACTGGTTTTAAGGCATATTCTATTGATAATAAATGGGCAATTGTACCACCGGTGGCTAAAGGTAATATAACCTTATCTTTTAAGGCTTTTTGTGGTAATAAATCTAAGAAAGATTTGAGTACCCCAGTATAAGCGGCTTTGTAAATTGGAGTGGCAATAATTACGCCACTTGCTTTTTCTAACAATGCTTTTGGTTTTTCTAAAGCAGGGCTATTATAACGTCCAAAAACTAAATCTTCCGCAGGTAAATCTCGCACAGAAATAATATCTGTTTCTAAGCCTTGTTGGGAAACAATTTGAGTCGCATATTCTAAAATTCCGTAGGTTCTGGAAGGATGAGAAGGACTACCAGCGATCGCTAAAATATTAGTCATGTGATCTAAACCTCTTGATTTAATTAATTTTTAACTAATCTACAGTTGCTACTGTTGTTTCTCTAAGTTGTTCTTGAAGCTGCTGGGGAAATTCCCGGTTAGCAACAATCTCACCAAAAGGACTCAATAACTGCGGTTCTACTGTTGGTAAATTATTCAAAGGTAAACGAGGAAAAAGTAATTCTGCTACCCGATAAGCTTCTTCTAAATGGGGATAACCAGAGAAGATAAAAGTATCAATTCCTAAATCTGCATACTCTTGCATTCTTAGAGCAACAGTATCAGGATCGCCTACTAATGCAGTTCCAGCACCACCACGCACTAAACCAATTCCTGCCCATAAATTGGGGCTAATTTCTAATGCTTCCCGACTACCATTATGTAATTCCTTCATCAACTGTTGTCCAACTGAATCCATGCGAGAGTAGGCTTGTTGGGCTTTGTTAATAGCCTCATCATCTACATAACGAATCAAATCATTAGCCGCATCCCAAGCCTGACTTTCAGTTTCTCTAACAATGACATGAAGACGAATCCCAAACTGTAAGGTTCTACCTTGTGCTTCTGCTAAACGTTTTACAGAAGCGATTTTTTCTGCTACTTTTTCAGGTGGTTCACCCCAAGTTAAATATACATCAACGTGCTTGGCAGCAATTTCTTGGGCAATCGCAGAAGAACCACCAAACCACAAAGGTGGATAAGGTTTCTGCACATTAGGAAATAGTATTTTCCCTTCTTTAATATTGAGATAATCACCTTCAAAGTTAGAAGTTTCACCACCTGCTATTTGTCGCCAAACTGTTAAAAATTCATCTGTCAGTTTATAGCGATCATCATGACTAAGATGCAAACCATCACCAGCTAATTCAACAGGATCACCACCAGTAACGACATTAATTAATAGTCGTCCGCCAGAAATTCTATCAAAAGTTGCTGCCATTCTTGCCGCTACCCCTGGTGACATCAATCCTGGACGGATTGCTACTAAAAATCGCATTTTTTTAGTGTGACTTACCAAAGTTGAAGCTAAAATCCAGGCATCTTCACAGGAACGACCTGTAGGTAATAAAGCTCCTGTAAATCCTAATTGATCAACTGCTTGGGCAATTTGTCGCCAATAATCAAAGTTGACTGAACGACCACCTATAGCAGTTCCTAGATAGCGTCCATCGCCATGTGTGGGAATAAACCAAAGAACTTGCATGATGTTTAAGTGTAAAACTTTGTAATCAAAAACTCAATCAATAACTACGGTAATTCTATCGATGAACCGTACTATTGAGGTAATGTTTAAGAGTATTGCACAAATGAATCAAGAAAAGCAATACTTTTACAAAAAAACACTGTAACTTTATCGAGTATTAGTAGATTAACCCTTTAAATAACTGGGATTCCACTGCAACCAGTAGTTTTCCAAAGCTTTAGCAACTATATCAGCCAGCTTGCCGAACAAGGCATAGATTAGAATGCTTAACACAACAACATCCGTTTGCATAAATTCTCTAGCATTTGTTGCCATATATCCAATTCCAGAATCAGCAGCAATTGTTTCTGCCACAATAAGTGTTAACCACATAATCCCCAAAGAAAACCGCACACCAACTAAAATTGAAGACATTGCTCCTGGGAGAATAATTCGCCAAAATAAACCCCAAGTATTTAAACCATAAATTTTACCCATTTCAATCAATCCATGATCAACACTACGAATCCCATGAAAAGTGTTTAAATAAATGGGAAACATTACACCCAAAGATACTAGAAATAATCTCGCTTCATCACCAATGCCAAACCATAAAATTACTAGAGGAATTAATGCTAAATTAGGAATATTCCGCAACATTTGCAGTGATGTATCTAGTAATTTTTCCGCAATCCGAGAAACACCATTAAGTAAACCTAAACTAAATCCAATACTTCCCCCAATTAAAAACCCGGATATCGCTCGTAAGGCACTAATACCAATATTTCTGAAAAGTTCACCTGTCTGAGCTAATTTAATAGCAGCAATAAGAACTGCCAAAGGTGCGGGTAATATTCTTGTAGGAATAACACCAATAGAGGATAACAACTGCCACACTACAATTATTGTAATTGGTACAACCCAGGGTATAAATGATTGAAAATAGCGGTTTTTCAGAAATTTAAAATAGAACTTATTTTTTCTTGTTGAATACTTTGATGAAAAATCAGTAGAAGAAAGTTTCATGACCATTTATTTATTAAGTGATGATGAGAATGATTACAAGCAGAGTTTATTTGTTCCTAGACACAAATATTCACACAAATATTCTGACTCCTGAATTCTTACCAACCAATTATGATTTGTTCTCAGAAATCAGGAATCTCAATTAGTAGTTATTTTCTACTAATTCTTCGCGGTGTAATAGCTGCATACTGCTGAGAAGTGAGAACTGAATCTTTGATAGCAATTCGCCTAGGAATCACTTTTTCGTTGTAGAATAGATCCGCAATGCGTTGTTGCTCGGCAATCAGAGATGAGTTAATTGGACGTAAACGAAATGTACGTCTACGAACTACCACAGATAAAAGCGCTGGATCAAGTTTCAATTCAGGAGCAAGAATTTTCACAACTTCATTAGGATTAGATTCTGCCCATTCCCCTAACTTATCCACTTCTTCTAAAACTATACGCACAACTTCTGGATTTTCAACGGCAAAACTACGTCTAGCCATATAAAAACCACCTTGGTTAGCAATTCCTGAAGCATTTCTCAAAACACGAGCATTAGCATTTTTCTGGACAAAAGCAATAAAAGGATCCCAAGCTACCCAAGCATCAATCTTTTTTTGAATAAAGGCATCACGGGCTTCAGCAGGAGTTAAACTCACTGCTTGAATATCACTAATTTTTAACCCGACTTCACCTAATGCTCTAAGCAGTAAATAATGTGCAGCAGATCCTTTTTGAAAAACAACTTTTTTACCTTTAAGATCCTTAACTGTTTTAATAGGAGAATTTTGTTGAACAACAATAGCACTACCTTCACCCTTACTGGGTTTACGTCCAGCAATATAGGCAAGTTGAGCGCCAGCAGCTTGAGCAAATATAGGTGGTGTTTCTCCCACAGAACCAATATCAACTCTGTTAGCATTCATCGCTTCCATAAGTTGGGGTCCAGCAGGAAATGGAGACCATTCTACTTTGATACCCAAAGGTTCAAGACGTTTATCTACTACTCCTTTGATCTTTACAATATCGCCAGAAGTTTGATAAGCCAGTCGGACTACTTTGGTGTTAATGCCTGTTTTATTAGTTGTATTTTGGGCTTCGACTATTTTACTGGAAATTGGTACAGAAAGAGTAACTAAAGCTAATGCTGATATTGAGTATTGAAGGAATTTCTGTAAAAATATGCGTCGTGGTAAGTTAAGCTTCATGCTTCTGTCTCCTCAATAAATTTCAATTCAAATTTTTTTATGACTGTTTTTATTACAAAACCTAAAATGGGCGACTACCCGCTAAACTAATCCGTTTCAAAACTCGACGTTCATTAGGATCAAAAGCTTGACGATAATGTAATGTAGATTGATTATCCCAATAAACAATATCGCCCACAGACCATTTATGTTGATAATAAAATTGACGTTGATGCAGATGATATCGCAACTGTGCAATTAATTCTTGACCCTCTTGGGGATCTAAACCAACGACTTCAACTTCTGTGGCGTAGTCTAAATATAAAATCTTCTTGCCACTTTCTGGATGTGTTCTGACTAATGGATGGGGAAATACAGGACTAATGAGAGGAATACTTTTATCCTCACGATATTTTCTTCTGGGTTCTCCTGGTTTATTTAAAAACGGATTATAAGTAATCAACTGTAAATTAGCAATTCGTTTTTTTGTTGATTCATCCAAAGTTTCATAAGCTAAATTTAGATTTAACCAGGAAGTATCCCCCCCTTGGGATGGAACTTCTAAAGCATAAAGCAAAGAACCACTGGAAGGAAAAGGAGTCCATTTATGGTCAGAATGAAAAGGTATCTCACCTGTTCCTGTATAACCGTTATCGACATTAGAAACAGGAATTATCAATGGTGTTACTCCGGGCTGAGAAGCTAAAACTGGAATATTATCTGGAGGAACAAAAAGAGAACCAAAGTAAAAACTAAAGTTTAAAAATTGCTCATCAGTCAAATTTTGATTTTTGAAGATGAGAATATGATAATCCCGCAATGCTTGTTTTAATTGTAAAATGACTTCAGGTGCAATGGTTTGACTAGCATCTAGTCCAGTAACTACTGCTCCCAAGGGTGCATCAAGAGGAGTAATTTGAAATTTGGTTAAAGTTAGAGTCGTCATAGTTGAGATTTCCAGATTAATAAATTACAAATTTTTATTTACTTGCTAACACTTCTTTGGGAGTAATTTCCGCATATTGTTCCGGTGTTAAAAACCCGTCTTTAACATTAACTTTCTTGGGTATTAGTCCCAGGCTGTACCATTTATCTGCAACTTCTTGTTGCTTGTTGATCACTGCATCGGTAATAGGCACTAATGCAAAATCATATTTACTGTGCATTTTTTCTAATGTTGGTGCATCAAGTTGAGTTACAGGAGCCAACAATTGAGCAATTTCTTTGGGATTGTTCTTAGACCAAACCTGTGCTTTTTGTAATTCTTCCAAAAATATTTTAATCACTTGAGGATTTTCTTGATAGAATTTACGGTTTGTAGAAATAAAATTATTAGTATCTCTTAAACCATTACCACCATCTATCAACACACGACCAACTTTGTTCTGCACATTTCTGGTAACGAATGGCTCCCAAATAAACCAAGCATCAACTTTACCTTGACTAAAGGCTGCATTAGCATCTGGAGGTGCTAGGAAAACAGACTCAACATCAGTTAGTTTTAAACCCTCTTTTTCTACGGCTCTAACTGTTAGATAATGCCCTATCGAGGCTTTTTGGAAAGCAATTTTTTTACTTTTTAAATCCTGGACACTTTTAACAGGTGAATTAGCTGGAACTAAAAGAGAAACTGCTTGACCATCAGAAGAATTAGCAGCTAAATAAACCAGGGGAGCGCCAGCAGCTTGGGAGAAAATAGGAGGTGATTCAGCAGTGGAAGCAATATCAAGTCCACCTGCATTTAAAGCTTCTAACTGTTGTGGACCTGCGGCAAATTCAGGCCATTCCACTTTATAACCTAGAGGTTCTAAGCGTTTTTCCAGAGTGCCTTGTTTCTCCAGAACTGCTAAGGCTGTAAGTTGTTTAGAACGGACTATCCTCACTACTTTTTGAGTAGAGGTAGAACTGTTCCCAGAGGTAGATGTATTAGTTGTATTAGATGCTGTATTGTTTATCTCTGAATTACTTTGTTTTTGTTGCGGACTGTTGCAACTAAATAGTGTAGTTGACAAAACTACACTATAACCAAAAGCAAATAAGGCATGACGACGAGTAATACGTAGGCCTTTCCATGATTCAATTTTATTTTTCCAATTTGGCATTATTAAATTACCTTTTATGATTGAGTAAGTAAAAAATTTTTCAGCTATTTAATTTAAGTTAATTTAAGAAAGTGAGGTGGGAAAGGAACACCCACCCCATTAAGGTGTGAGAAAAACTAACTGCCACTGACTGAGAAGAAAACTGAGTAATACTAGATGACAAGTCCTAAATTTATGGCTGTACAGAGTTGTGTAGAGTAAAGTTGTGGAAATTTAGGCGATCGCAGAACTAGAACTAAAAACGTATTCCACTTCTGACTTTTGATATTCTGGTTGACCCATGACTCGGTTTAAAATCTTCTCCACAGTCTTAGCAAACTTTGCATCTCCTCTAGCTCTTGGACGTGGGAGATCAATTTTCACATCCATACTAATTTGACCATCTTCAATCAAAACTATTCGGTCTGCTAAAACTACGGCTTCTTCTACATCATGAGTAATTAACAATGCTGTAAATCCTTGTTCTGTCCACAAACGTTCTAATAATTGTTGCATTTCAATTCTAGTTAGGGCATCCAACGCTCCCAAAGGCTCATCTAGCAACAGTAAAGACGGTTTACTTACCAATGCCCTGGCTAAAGCCACCCGTTGTCTTTGTCCACCGGAAAGAACGGAAGGCCATTCGTGGGCGCGGTCTTCTAACCCCACATCACGAAGCACTTGTAAAGCTGTTTGTCGAGCATAAACTTTAGAATTAGCACCTATTAAACCTAATTCTACGTTTGCCAATACTCGCTGCCAAGGTAACAGACGAGAATCCTGAAACATCATCCGAACGGCTGGATTAATAGGTTTATCAGAATATTTACCGTTTAACAAAACATTGCCATCACTGGGCGCATCTAGCCCAGCCACTAGACGCAACATTGTACTTTTACCACAGCCACTCCGACCAACAATAGCTACAAATTCTCCCGGCTGAATCTCTAAATCAATTCCTTGTAAAACAGTTTTGTTGCCAAAGGACTTTCTCAGTCCTTCAAGATTTAATTGCATTCCTTTATTAGTCATGTTCAAAACCTCTTACTTTTGGATTGTTTACTTGTCATGGGAGTAAAGCTGTCAAATAAAAATAGGCAATGCTTATGTAACAGTTTTCTGAGCCGAAATCCTTAGAAAATCAACATATTTATGCTCAGGCTTTAAGAGATATGTAAGATTGACAGCAATTCATCTCTTTTATTAGGTTGAGTATCACATTTCTGGACAACAAGCTTTAGTAAAGAAGCATCTGGTATTAATACCAGTATGCTTGTTTCCGTGCCATTGAGTAAAATCTCCGATAACTTTGTAGGAATACCGTAGTTTTATCTTAGTATTTCACAATTATCTAAAAATTGCAAGCATCTTTGAGAAAAAAATATTAAAAATAGACATAAAAAAATCCCCACTTACTTATGAGGATTTATTCCATACAAAAATTTTGCAATTAATCTATTAATTGCCTACATCAAACAATAACAAAAATTTATTTTTGAGTATTTTTTAACAAATTATTGTGATTTATACCCTGATTACAAAACTTAATTATCCTAATTCAAACCCCAAATTATTCAGAATTTCTTTTAACCTATGCCGACCAGATAAAGATTCAGCCGATGCTACCCTTTTACTAGAATGTTCCGACCAATCACCAGGAATATTCATATGTTGTGAATTGTAGAAATTTTCCATGATTTGGTTATATTCTAATATTCCTTGCTCTTGTTCTGCAAGGTTATATATTTCTCGATGTAAAACTACAGATTGCGGTAAACGTGGTTTAATTGCTACTTTAACAACGGGATCTGCATAGCCCACACACAAACCAAAAACAGCAACTACATGAGGAGGTAAATTCAAAATTTGGGCTACCTCTTGTGGTTTATTTCGCAATGCACCGATATACACAGTTCCTAATCCCAGAGATTCAGCTGCTACTACAGCATTTTGCGCTGCTAAAGCTGCATCTATAGCCGCCATCAAAAACATTTCTAAATAATCTAAACCTTCGTGAGGTAGTCCACGACTTTCAGCAATATTTGTTAGTCTAGCTAAATCTGCTAACCATACTAAAAAGAGAGGACTTTGGCGAATGTGCGCTTGATTATTAGCTAGTTTTGATAATTCTTCTTTACGATTTCCATCTTCAACTGCTACCACACTCCAAGTTTGAAGATTAGAGGAAGTAGAGGCAGATTGGGCAGCAGCGATTAAAACTTCTAAAGTTCCTGGGGGTAAAGCATCAGGTAAATAAGCGCGAATTGAACGATGAGATAGCAAAGTTGCTAATGTGTCACTCCAGGGAATATCTGGATTAAATTTGTCATTACCATACCTATAATTTAGTAATTCAGTTAGGTTAGTCATAACTTTTAACTTTCGGAAAAATAATGATAGCAAAGAATGAAAATGTCTGAATCAGGATGTCCAGGATTAAAGGATTAACAGGATTAAAGAATTTTAATAAATACGAAACCCTGCAAATCCTCGAATTATGTAAATCTTGATATGGCTTGCGCTATATTATCAGAGGTACTTTACTAGGTTAAAACCTGAAAGTTGTACGCAGCCAACCGACTACACTAGCAGGATTACTAGCATCTGAGTCTGGTGCTGTTACCCAAATAAATCCAGGTGTAATCTCAATATTATCAGTGAGTTTATATTTATACCATCCCTCAATGTGCAGTGAAGTATCTTTGTCTGCTTGACCCTTACCTGCTCCTAAATCTACATTTGAACTTAAACGAGTCAGTGTTGGTGCTTGACCCACAAAGAGAGCGCCTAAGCTACCTTTTTTACCTAAATCGGGAAATGTTATTCCTGCTCCCCAATTCCAGACTTGACCATCTCCATGCCCTAAATAACGATGGGCTGAATACCCCACAAAACCATTGACTGTTAATTTTGGATTTAGTCTATATAATGCCCCAATTCCATAAAGGTTTCCCACGGTTCCCGCACCAGGTACGGTACTATTTGCTAAGTTACTACCAGCAGCAGGTCCAAAGTTTGTTCCTCCTTGACCAATTGCACCTGGTGGACTGTAGGTATTAGCGTAACTTAAACCAAGGCGAAAATTCTTTTTGGGGCTAAAGTAAGTTAATTGTCCAAAAGCCACATATCTGCCTGTAAACAAACCATTATTAGGCGAGGGGTCATTGCCATTAGGGGCGCTATAGGATGCTCCTAATTGCCACTGCTCACTTAGATTATGAAGAATAGCAATTCCCGGTCCGGTATCTCCATAGTTGTACACCATATTCCGTCGGGAAAATCGTGTTATCCCATTAGTGAAAGAACCTTCAAAGGGGTTAGTTGGTCCACTTAAACCTATTTCATTAGCTCCATCTGACTGAGCAAAAATATTAAATTGGGTCTTTTCACCAATAGGAAAACGATAACGAATACCACTAACAAAAACCTGATTGGGTTGAGCAGGATTAGGTCTACGATTATCGGCCGTTCTGCCATCAAATGTTCCCAAAAGTCCAGTCCTAGTTTGTCCCAAAGATTCAATATTTCCACCTGAAAGGACTAATCGCAGTTGATCTTTACCAGTAAAACTTGTGTTTAGTGCTAATTGAACTGCATTTTGAAATGTGATGATATTAGGTGCTGGTTTTTTGGTGATCACGTTATTGCCCGCTAAAACACCTCCCAGTACGAACTGAGCCTGACCGCTCAGTATAGTTGTTGTCGAAAACTGATTAGCCTCTATTTCTGCTGTTCTTGCTTCTAACTTATCTAGTCTCCCGCGTAATTGAGCAAGTTCGGTACTAAATTCTTCAGTTAGACGTTGTATGCCTTCCAAATCTTCTTTTACAGCTAAATCTGATGTGGATGATGCAATAAGTTTATTTACTTGATCTAAGCAAGCGTTTAATCCTGCGGCAAATTCATAGCGACTCAAGGCACGATTACCTTTAAATGTACTATCTGGATAACCAGCAATACAACCATAACGTTCTACTAAAGATTGCAAAGCTTGAAAAGCCCAATCTGTTGGTTGGACATCTGAAAGTTGGGATACAGATGTAAGTTGTGACTCACTATCTTGAAACTCATTAGATGAAAAGAAAAGTTCTGAGTTAGTTTCTTTTTGGGTAATTATTTGATTAACGTTGTCAGAGTCAGGGATATTTATACTGACGGTTGATAAGGTCTCTTTACCTGTCGTTTCCTTTTCTTGCCCTCTTTCACTAGCAAAAGATTTTGTACTAGCTGCTAAGACCAAGAGGAATATAGACATTGGTAAAGTAAGCAATAAATTCCAAGCAGTTTTTTTCATTTTGGTTGATAACCCCACACACACACAGAATTAGAGCCGACACGAAATTACATAGAATTTCACACTGAATCACAGGAGAAAATCGAACTTCTCAGATAGAACTTTCTTGTAGGTCTATCTGGGTTAGTTTTGTATTATTAATGACATAAAAGCCTAGAGTAATGACACAATTACCTTATGTATAAAAACAATATACGGTAATTCTATCAAGATACTGTAGTTAATGATTGATAAGTAGCACTATTTCATAAAAAAACTAAAATGTGAGTATTCATGGATACATTTTTTAGAATTTTAAATTAATTTTTACAAAGGCTTGTCCATCTAGTTTGGGTATGATAGTATAGTTGTCAAGCTATTAACTCCGATAAATCGGTAGATTTAGTGTATGTTTAAAAGATAGCGATATTATTAGTTTTTGTAACAAAATGGAATTAAGGAGCATTATTCAAACATTATGAAATACAACCAACTTCCTGGAAGCGACCTCAAGGTTTCAGAAATTTGCTTGGGAACGATGACCTATGGGCATCAAAATACTATTGAGGAGGCGCATCAACAACTTGACTATGGTGTTGCCCAAGGGATAAATTTCTTAGATACTGCGGAAATGTACCCTGTACCTCCTCGCGGCGAAACCCAAGGAAAAACTGAGGCTTATATTGGGGAATGGTTAAAGAAACAGCAACGAGATAAACTCATAGTTGCGACTAAAATAGCTGGTCCCGGTCGTCCTTTTTCCTGGTTGAGAGGTGGAAATAATAAAGTTGACCGTGAGAATATTACACAGGCTGTAAATGATAGTTTGCAGAGATTACAAACTGATTATATAGACTTGTATCAAATTCATTGGCCTGATCGTTATGTTCCTACATTTGGACAGACAAGTTATAATCCAGAATTAGAAAGGGAAACTGTGCCTATTGCGGAACAGTTACAGGCGTTTGCTGATGTGATTAAAGCTGGAAAGATTCGTTATTTGGGTTTAAGCAATGAAACACCTTGGGGAGTAAGTGAGTTTGTTCGCATTGCTAATGATTTGGGATTACCTAAAGTTCTGACAACTCAAAATGCTTACAATTTACTCAATCGTAATTTTGAATCAGGTTTAGCTGAAGTTTATCGTTATACAGATGTGGGTTTATTGGCTTATAGTCCTCTTGGGTTTGGGTTTTTAACTGGTAAATACATAGAAAATCAACAGTTAGAAAATACAAGAATATCTCTGTTTCCTGGTTTTGGGCAACGTTATTTGAAACCCAATGTACAAGAAGCGGTTAAGGCTTATGTGGAGATTGCTAAAAAGTATAATCTTTCAGCGACTCAGTTAGCGATCGCATTTGTCAAAAGTCGCTGGTTTGTGAAAAGTACAATTATTGGGGCAACAACTTTGGCACAATTGCAGGAAAATATAGATAGTGTCAATGTGGTTTTGGATAAAGAGATTTTCGCAGAAATAGATGCAATTCATACTCGTTATCCTAATCCAGCACCTTAACCGAGTTTTGTAAAAAAATACAAAGCAAAATTCTCACCTCACTTAATATTAGTGGTGGTGAGAGTTACTTTATGAAAAAATAATGTTATTATCTGATTTTGTTACTATTACTGATGTAAAAGCCGCACAAAAACGGCTTGTGGGTATTGCTCATCAAACACCAGTAATTACCTCTGGTACTGTCAATGAACTGACTCAAAGCCAAGTATTTTTTAAATGCGAAAATTTCCAACGGACGGGAGCATTTAAGTTTCGTGGTGCTTATAATGCCCTAGTCCAATTATCAGTAGAACAGAAAATAAAAGGCGTTATTACCTATTCTTCAGGAAATCATGCCCAAGCGATCGCTTTAGCCGGGAAATTACTCAATATTCCCACCATTGTAGTTATGCCTGATGATGCACCAATAGTCAAACAAACTGCAACTCGCAGCTATGGTGCAGAAGTCATTTTGTACAACCGTGACACAACTAACCGGGAAGAATTAACCAAAAATCTCGCAGCAGAACGCCAATTAACTTTAATTCCACCTTATGATTATCCTCATGTCATTGCTGGACAAGGTACAACTGCATTAGAACTAATTCAAGAAGTGGGACAACTAGACTACTTATTGGTATGTTGCGGTGGTGGTGGATTAATTTCTGGTTGTGCGATCGCAACAAAAGCACTTTTACCTAATTGTAAAATAATTGGTGTAGAACCAGAATTAGCTGATGATGCTACTCGCTCTTTTTACAGCAAAACCCTGCAAACTGTCTATAATCCCCAGACCATTGCTGATGGTGTCAGGACTCCCAGTTTAGGTAAAATCACCTTTCCCCTAGTCTTAGAATACGTAGATGATATGGTGACTGTATCGGAAGCAGCCATCATTCGCACCATGTTCTTTATTTGGGAACGCTTAAAAATCGTTGTTGAACCCACTGGAGTCATAGCCGCAGCCGCATTATTAGAAGGTAGCGTTAAAGCACCAGCAGCGAGAATTGGCGTAATTATCAGTGGTGGAAATGTAGACTTAGCGCAAGTTAGTCAATTATTACAAACCACTTAATCATTTTTCGTATTACTAGCTAGAGAGCTAATTATTTAACTACTTGATTTTCTGTAAATTGATATGTTAATCTGTATTTATCCTTAAACTACTAATTCTCGATAGGTTTACCGTATATTAAAATTGGAGTGATAAAAAACACACTCCAAAATCTAAGTTTTTAGCAATCGGGGAATCTTTTTTATGCCAAAAGATTGGTTAGAATGGCACGATCTTTACAACACTGAACCCAAATTACAGCAGCGTTTAGAAATCGTGCAGGAATATATTTCCTATAGTTTAGATCACTCCCCAATAGGAGCTATTCGGGTAGTTAGTGTTTGCGCTGGTGATGGACGAGATTTATTAGGAACATTAGCAAATCATCCCCGTACTAAAGATGTATATGCAAGATTAGTAGAAATCAATCCTGGGTTAGTTGAACGGGGACGTGCGACTATAGAATCATTGGGTCTAACAAAACAAATTGAGTTTATCAATGGTGATGCAACTGCTGCTGATAACTATGTAGGAGCAGTACCAGCAGATATTGTCATTGTCTGTGGTATTTTTGGCAATTTAGCTGATGAAAATGAACTCAATCGTTTATTAGGAAATCTCAGTTTTCTGAGTAAAAAAGGCACATTTGTGCTTTGGACTCGTGGACATTCTAACGGTATTGCTTATTCAGAAACCGTGCGTAAATACTTCCGTGATTTTGGATTTGAGGAAGTTAACTTTAAACTCACAGCAACAGGAGATATGGGAGTAGGAATTCATCGTTATTTAGGTGAACATCTACCTACACCAAAAGAAGAAGAATTATTTGTATTTTCCGGCGTTCCAAATAAAGCGAGATAAGAAATGGCCATTGCAAGCACTACCATATCCAGTTGGGAACAATTATTAGAAAAAGCTCGACAAAATACCCCCGCCCGTCGAGTTAAAAGACCAGGACAAGCACCTTCTACTACTCCTATTCCTAGTAGTCTGTATAAACTTCCCCCTGAGAGAAAACCACCAGTATTGTTATATAGAGATAGTAACTCTTGGTGTCCTTTCTGCGAAAGAGTTTGGTTTGCGTTAGAAGAAAAACAAATTCCCTTTGAAACAGAATTTATTGATCTGAGTAATAAGCCGAAATGGTACACAGATTTAGTGCCAACAACTCTTGTACCTGCTGCTAAAATTGAGGGTAAGTTAGTTTATGAATCTAAAGATATTCTTTTAGAATTGGAAGAGCATTTTGGGGAAACGTTATTACCAGAAGATCCAGAAGAAAATGCGATCGCCAGACAATGGGTTGAAGATGCAGAAACCAATGGTTTTCGGGATATTGCCTATAAATTCTTGAGACAACCTCCAGAAGATGCCAAAGAATTAGCAAATTTACAAGCAGAATTTGAAGCTAAATTAGATGAAATTGAAAAGACTTTAGGGAGATATCCAAAACCCTATTTTTTATCAACATTTAGCCTGGTAGATATTATGTATAGTCCCCATTTAGATAGATTGGCGGCTAATTTACCAGTATATAGAGGATATCACATCAAAGGAAATCCTCGTTTTCCTCTCATCAATGTTTGGTTTGCAGCACTTAAAAAACGTCCTGCTTACAACAGAGTTAAATCAGACAACATTACTAATAATTTACTTTTAAGGCGGAGATTTGGCATAGAACCTATTGGTAATCCCTTACCTTTAGATTTAGCTGAGGCTGAATTTATTGAATATCGTGCAGAAGCGGCTGAAAGATTAAGTGATAATCGAGAAGTTGCTATTAGCGATATTCTCAAAAATTCTGGAGTTCAATCTTTAGGTGATATCTCAATCATTAAAGACGCTGTGGATTTTCACCTACGATTATTAGCTGATTATCTCCTGAATGGTAATAACGAATTATTACCAGGCGGTAGAACTGGAGGTAAAGAAAGTATAGATCCAATTATCGCTGCTACAGGGACTATTACGCTGGCTTATATCAGAAATAGAATTTGTGCGCCACGAGATATGAGTGCTGGCGCTGCTACTGCATTACGAGCAGCAGCAGATAAAGTTTTTGCATCTATTTATTGATTTGATAACAAGAGGAATTAAAATGACTGATTTTAAAAAGGTGAGCAATGATTTGAGTATTGCCGGACAAATTTCATCCGATGAATTAAAACAATTGTCAATAGAAGGTTTCAAATCAGTTTTAAATTTACGTTCTCCTGATGAAAATGGTTTTGTTCACGATGAAAAGCAGGAAGCACAAATTGTAGGACTGGAATATACAAACATTCCCTTAAATTCTCAAGCGGCAAATCAAAAATTAACAGCAGAAGCAATTCAAGCTATTGAGAAATTGCCGAAACCAATTTTAATTCACTGTGCTGGTGGTGCAAGAGCCGGAGGAATAGCCTTAATAGCAGAAGCAATTCAAGCAGATTTAACCTATGAACAAATTGCTCAAAAAGCTAATGAATTAGGAATTAATTTAGAACAGCCACATCTCAAGCAATTTTTATTAGAAAAATTTGCAGCCAGACAAAATTAAATTTTCATCTCAGGAGCAAATAAAAATTCAAAATCTAAAACTTAAAATCTAAAACTTTGTGTCTTTGCTCCTTTACCTCTTGGCGCGAAATACATTAACGAATCCACTGGGTAAATTTATCGGGTACAACTGTTATGAGTTTAGAACTAAATCTATCAGGTAAAACAGCAATTGTTACAGGTGGTAGTGCCGGAATTGGATTAGCTACCGCCAAAGGTTTATATAGTGAAGGTGTGAATGTCGTTATTGCTGCTCGCAACCAAAAAAGACTTGATCAAGCAGTAATTGATATTCAATCCTTAGATGATACAAATGCTAAAGTTATTGGTGTGAGTGCCGATTTAACTAAAGCAGAAGATATTGAAAAAGTTGTTTCTAAAACATTAGAACAATTTGGAAAAATTGATATCTTGATTAATAATGCTGGTTCAGCCCGTGCAGGGTCATTTTTAGAATTAAGTGATGAAGCATTTTTAGATGCTTGGAATTTAAAACTTTTGGGTTATATTCGCTTTGTGAGAGCCGTTGTACCTCATCTAAAAAAACAGGGTGATGGACGTATTGTTAACATTATCGGTGGTGCTGGACGTACACCCCGTCCTAATTTCCTACCAGGAGGAACGACAAATGCAGCATTGCTCAACTTTACACGAGGCATTTCTAAAGAATTAGCCCTAGATAATATTAAAATTAATGCCATTTCTCCTGGTTTAACAGACACAGAAAGAGCGAAAACTTTAGCAGTGCAAAATGCAGAGAGTTTGAGTATTACTGTGGATGAATATCAAGCCCAAGCAGTAAAATCAATACCTTTAGGAAAAATAGTTCAACCTGAAGAAATTGCTGCACTAGCTTTATTTTTAGTTTCTGATTTAGCTAGTTCTATTACTGGTGCAGAAATTCAAGTTGATGGTGGAACTACACCGGGAGTCTAAGTTATTACGTAGGTTGGGTTAAGCGACAGCGCAACCCAACATTTTCAGAATTTTGTTGGGTTTCCTTACGTCAAACGCCACTCGTTTCCAGCCGGGAAACCCGTCCACAACGGTGGCTTCCCAACCTACGGTTTTTCAATCAATTAATGTTACAAAAAAGAGGAAGTTCCATGACTCAAAAACAACTATTTTCGCAAGATAGCGATTTTGATCAAACCTTATTAGCTGATGTGTTAGTAATTGGTGGTGGTCCTGCTGGTACTTGGTCGGCTTGGAGTGCTGCTAATACTGGTGCAAAAGTGGTTTTAGTAGATAAAGGCTATTGTGGTACAAGTGGCTGTGCTGCTGCATCAGGTAACGGTGTGTGGTATGTCCCACCAGAACCCGACAGTAGAGAAGCAGCAATGGCTTCCAGGGAGGCTTTAGGAGGTTTTTTATCTAGCCGTGATTGGATGCAACGGGTACTAGATCAAACTTATGCGAACGTCAACCAACTAGCTGAATGGGGTTATCCCTTTCCTAGAGATGAAGACGGTAGACTCTATCGGCGCAGTCTCCAAGGTCCAGAATATATGCGTTTGATGCGGCAACAAATAAAACGGGCAGGGGTGAAAATTTTAGATCACAGTCCGGCTTTGCAGTTGTTGGTAGATGCAGAAGGGGCTGTAGCTGGGGCGACAGGGGTTAACCGTCAGACTGGTGAAAAGTGGGTTGTGCGATCGCATTCAGTGATCATTGCTACCGGAGGCTGTGCTTTCTTGAGTAAAGCCTTGGGTTGCAATGTGCTAACAGGGGATGGATACCTGATGGCAGCCGAAGCGGGTGCAGATATGTCAGGAATGGAATTTTCCAACGCCTATGGCATCGCACCTGCTTTTTCTTCTGTAACTAAAACCCTATTCTATAATTGGGCAACTTTCACCTACGAGGATGGTATACCTATCCCCGGCGCTGGTTCGCAAAAAGGGCGTTCTGTCATTGCCGAAACTTTGCTAACTCAGCCTGTTTACGCCATCATTGACAAAGCATCAGAAGAAATGCGGGTGACAATGCGTTTATCTCAACCCAATTTCTTCCTACCTTTTGATCGTGCAGGTATTGATCCCTTTACTCAACGTTTCCCTGTCACCTTGCGTTTAGAGGGGACTGTTCGAGGCACAGGTGGCATTAGAATTACTGATTATACTTGTGGTAGTTCTGTACGTGGACTCTATGCCGCCGGTGATGCCGCAACCAGAGAATTAATTTGTGGTGGCTTTACCGGTGGTGGTAGTCATAACGCAGCTTGGGCACTATCTTCAGGATATTGGGCAGGACAGTCTGCGGCTAGATACTCCCATAATTTAGGTATGCAAGCCAACCAAAGACCAGTTCAAGCTGTAGGTGGTGTAGGATTTATCTCTGGTAGTGAGAAGCAAATTCACACTGAAGACATCATTAAAGCTACTCAAGCGGAAGTTTTCCCATACAATCACAATTATTTCCGTAATGAAAAAACTTTAAGGGAATCATTGCAAAGATTACATTTCCTTTGGCATAAAATTCGTCATAGTGAAGTTGCAGATAATAGTAATATTGTCCGCACAAGGGAAGCTGCGGGAATGGTAGCCACAGCTAGATGGATGTATAGCAGTGCCTTGGAACGGAAAGAAACTCGCGGAATGCACAAACATTTAGATTATTCACAACAGGATGCTAACCAACATCATTATTTAATTAGTGGTGGTTTGGATCAAGTATGGGTAAAAGCTGCACCTATCCAGGAAACAAAAGCGAAAGAACTCGTAACTGTTTAATTGTAGGTTGGAGAGCCATCGCCTTGGACGGGTTTCCCGTCTTGTGGCGAATGGCGTTTGACGCCAGGAAACCCAACATGATTACAACTTAAATTGAACGCAGATGAACGCAGATAAAGATGGATTAATTAAGGGATTTCAGGATTATGTGCAGCCTCACATAAAATTGGCTTAACCCAACCTACATCAATATTAATTTTGGTTTTTTATTATGATTGAATTAGTTAGTGAATCCCGGTGCATTCAATGTAATCTCTGTGTGAAAGTTTGCCCAACAAATGTTTTTGATAAAGTACCAGATGCACCTCCAAAAATTGCCAGACAAAGCGATTGTCAAACCTGCTTTATGTGTGAATTATATTGTCCAGTTGATGCGCTGTATGTTGCCCCAGACGTAGAACCATTAACAGGGATCAACGAAGAATCATTAGCAGAATCTCAACTTTTAGGCAGTTATCGTAAAAATATTGGTTGGGGAAAATCTGTTACAACCACAGCTAAAGAAGACTCAACATATAAATTGTTGGAGAAGATGAAATAGAATATCAAAAATAATCGAAGTTATCAATTATGAAACGGGAGCATCCCAATTTTGAAAAAATAATTGCAGCAACACTAAAAAATCTCTTAAACTCTCTTAGCTTTGAGTCCTTTGTGTCCTTTGCGGTTCAATCATATCAAGTCTTTAGAACATTTTGACCTTAGATAAAAATAAATTTACACATTTGGGAGACTCCCTATGAAACTGATTTTACCAGTAGAAATTGCCCATGAGATTGAGCCGCATTTACCTAAAAATACTATTGTATTGCGTGTAGATAGTGAGGGTAATATAGATGGTGATGCCACAGATGCAGAAGTTTATTTTAGTTGGTTTTATCTCAAACCAACTACTTTACATCGAGTATTATATGCAGCGCCTTCATTACGTTGGCATCATGCCCCAAATGCGGGTGTCAATCATATTTTGACACCAAAATATTTAGAAAGAGATTTAATTTTAACTAATGGTGCAGGGGTTCATGGTATCCCTATTGCTGAATTTGTGATTACTTATCTACTGGCTTATTCTAAACGATTACCAAGTTTATATAAACTACAAAATGAGCATGATTGGCAAAGAGGTTTACCAATTCAAGAATTATTCGAGAAAACTTTATTAATTATCGGCGCAGGTGGAATTGGTCAAGAAATTGCGGTTCGTGCTAAAGCTTTTGGAATGCGTATTTTTGGCAGTTCTCGTCATCCAAAACCATTACCAAACTTTGATAAAGTAGTTGGTGCTAATGATTGGAAAGAACTACTTCCAGAAGCAGAATTTGTGGTGATTGCTACACCTTTAACGCCGGAAACAAAGGGAATAATTGATGTGGAAACCCTGCGTTTATTCCGCCCAGATTCCTATTTAATTAATATTGCACGAGGGGCAATTGTTGATGAATCAGCACTTATACAGGCTTTACAGGAAGGTTGGATTGCTGGGGCGGCTTTAGATACAGTATTTATAGAACCATTACCAGCAGAAAGTCCTTTGTGGACATTGCCAAATGTGTTTATTACACCCCATTGTTCTGGAAATTCTCCTAGAGTTAAAGAGCGAACGCTTGCTTTATTTCTTGATAATTTCACTCGCTATCGTCAAGGTAAGCCTTTACGCAATGTGGTAGATAAAACTGCTGGTTATTAGGAATTTTTATTCGTCAAAATAGGAAAACCAGATTTTTTTTGATATAATCTACGGTAAGCCTATCGAGTTGCTGTGCTTTAGTTTTTTATTGACAAGAGAATTTATCATGACATTAGGCCAAGACATTAATATTCAGATCCATCAAAAAGCATATCCTCATTTTTTAGGGAAGGTATCAGAACTAGGAGTATCCTTATTTAAGGGGACATGGTGGTATATTTATCCTTATATAATAGTTTTCAAAATCATGCTGCTTGCTTTTGCTAGTCTCAGTTTTTTATATATTCATTACTCTAGGCAAAAGCTAATTAAAATGTTCCAAAATAGCAGTGTTTAAAAAAAAGAATGACTAAGATTACAAAATTACAGGCTGTATCTTATTTAGCTCCTAATTATTTTGGATTATATCAGGAGATTACAGCTTATTTAGGTCGTGTTTTACAAGTAGAAATTGCACTACATCAAAGTAAATACGACCCCTTAAAAGACACTCTATTATTTAAAGACCAAATAGACTTGGCTTTTATTTGTGGATTACCACTAATTCGTTATAGTCAAATAGCACCAAATCAATTACAGACATTAGTTGCGCCTGTGATGCAATCATCTCGATATGGTGATTGTCCTATATACTATGCAGATGTGATTGTTAAGACTGATAGCAATATTCAGAAGTTTGCTGATTTATCAGGGAAAACTTTTTGCTATAACGACTCTGGTTCTAATAGTGGTTATCATTTACTTTGGCGGTGGTTGAGTCAAGAAAAATATTCACCCAATTTCTGGGGAAAATCTTTAGAATCAGGTTCTCATCAACGTTCTATTCGTTGGGTAGTTGAAGGACTGGCTGATTGTGCAGCCATTGATAGTGTTGTATTAGAACAAGAATTACGGGATTTTCCTGAATTATCACACCATTTACGTGTGGTGCAAATAATCGGACCCTCTCCTATGCCACCATTGGTAACAGCGCGGCGTTTAGGTATCTCTTTGATTCAGCAAATGCAATTGGCTCTACTCCAACCAGATGCTCAGTTGCAAGAAATTATGAAACAATTTAGTGTTAAGCGTTTTGATGCAGTGAAGTTAGAGAATTATCGGGTACTTAATCAGTGCCAATAATATAGGGACGGGCAAGACTTGTACTGAGCAGTTCGACAAGCTCACTGTAACACTTGCCGTTAGCGTGGCGTGGCGTTAGCCATAGTATGCCCATCCCATAAGATTTTAAGCACTAATAGGATAAATTCGATGCTGCTTTTGTTCGCGCAAGAGAGCATCTTGATAAATTTCTGCAAATAATACTCGCTGTGCATGACTTCCCCCAATCTCATGCAACCGCGATAATACAAATTTGAGTTCGTTAACAGTTGTCTGGAAATCACCTTGAGCATGAGCTACCATGCCCTTAGCCGCGGGAATTGCTATCTTTACCCAACTCCTGCGGAGAAAGGGATTAATACTCAAGGCGTGATGTTCCATACTTTGAAGCATTTCTTTTACCCAGTTATTGTGTCCAGCTTTGGTAAGGGCATAGACATAATGCAAATCCTGGAATGGTAATGCGTGTTCATCAATGCGACTGTAAAGATAAGGACTGATATCTTGCCAACGGTTGCCTACATCTACCCCACGTAATTCTAGCCGTAATAACATGGAAATTGCCCCTACTTGGTCTTTGGGAGATTGTTTGTTAGCACGTTGCCAAATATGCTCATCGTAGATTTTCAGAACCTTTTCGTAGTTTTCTAATTGCCAATAATACAGTGCTATATGCCACCAGTTGTGGGTATAAAGCATAGAGTTACAGTTGTCCCAGGTGTATGCAAAATTCTCCATCCAAATTATTCCCTCCTGGGTTCTTCCTTGGGTTTCCATTACATGAGCAATAGCATGATGCGCCCAAGGATCATATATATTTAACGCTATCGCCTCAAGTGCCATTTTTTCTGCTGCTGGTAATTGGTGACATTGTTCTAAGCCAAAAGCCACCATCCCATATAGATAATCTTGTTGGGGATTGTTAGGTAAAACTTTTTGGGCAATTTCTAGTAATTTTTCTTTATTACCTGTATAAAAATAGTGATATTGCCCCTGCTGCACGGAAATTAAATCAGTGGGAAATTGATTGGTAATCTCTTCATGAAGGGCTATTGCTACATCAATCTCTTGATTTGCCCAAGCTAAAATTGCTTCTACGTATAACTGTTCTCTGGCAGTAATTTTGCCTAAATTTCTTTGTGCGACTTGCAAATATGGTTGTGCCTGTTGCCAATCTTTTGTACTTTCTTGACTCAGATGATAAGCGGCTGCATAAGCATTAGCTAAAGCACAATTTGGATCAGCGTCAACTGCTTCTAAAATCGCTGTTTTTGCATCTTTACCATAAGCAAGGGATTGATCAATAAAACGGTTAATAGCAGCGATCGCTTCGGCTGAATCTGTTGTCACTAACAGCCCTTGTCCATCTTTAAGCATCATAAATTCCTTGCAGCAAGATTTATAAAGTAAATTTTTAACTACGGTAACTCGGTCGGAATACTGTACTTAACAGCTAGATTATGCCACAACCTCTCCCAAACCGCAAGCAAAAACTACGGTAAGTTGATAAAGTTACCGGAGAATATATCTTTGCAAAGCTTTATTTCCGAGAACTACCTCGATGAATGAATGCTGTCGATTGGGTTTAATCTAAATAAATACAAAATTACGGTATAATAGTTAAGTCACTTGAATTGGGTGTTATTAATGCAGCCACTACATTTTTAATTAATATTGCGCGAGGGGCAATTGTTGATGAATCAGCACTTACTCAGGTGGATTTCTGGGGCAGCTTTAGACACTGTATTTACAGAACCATTACCAGCAGAAGGTCCTTTGTGGACATTGCCAAATGTGTTTATTACACCCCATTGTTCTGGAAATTCTCCTAGAGTCAAAGAGAGAACACTTGCCCTATTTCTTGACAATTTCAACCGCTATTGTCAAGGTAAGTCTTTACGCAATGTGGTAGATAAAACTGCTGGTTATTAAATAATAATAAATATAAAATAAGTAGGGATAAACGTAAGTTTGCTTTTACATTTTTAACGTAGATTACGCAGGCTATGCAGTATAACTTATTTAGTCGGTTGGGTGAAATAGCTACACTATTTTTTAAATTGGGTGTTATTGGCTTTGGTGGACCAGTTGCCCATATTGCCATGATTGAAGATGAAGTAGTGAAGCGTCGTCGGTGGTTGACACAAGACCATTTTCTGGATTTACTAGGTGCAACTAATTTGATTCCTGGTCCCAATTCCACTGAAATGGCAATTCATGTCGGATATATTTATGCAGGATGGCCAGGGTTAATTGTCTCAGGTGTTTGTTTTATATTACCTGCGGTTTTAATAACAGGGATATTTGCCTGGATTTATGTTAATTATGGTAGTTTACCTCAAATTTCACCTTTACTTTATGGTATCAAACCTGCTGTTTTAGCGGTTATTGTAAATTCCCTTTGGGGTTTAGCAAAAAAAGCGGTTAAAAACCGTCAATTACTGATTATTGCTATAGCTGTAGGATTATTGGTATTAATTCGGCAAGTGAATGAAGTAATTGCCTTATTGTTTGGAGGATTACTAGGTATGATTTGGTTACATCCTAGAAATCAAGACAAACCACCAGGAAATAAACCTAACTTATTGATTGCTGTCTTAACTACAGGGGCAACTTTACAGACAACATCTACAATTAGCACTGTGGCAGGTACATCTATTCCTTTATGGCAATTAGGTTGGTTTTTTCTGAAAGTTGGTAGTGTTTTGTTTGGTGGTGGCTATGTGCTAATTGCATTTTTGCAGGGGGGATTAGTTCAAGAATATGGCTGGTTAACACAACAGCAGCTACTAGATGCGATCGCTATTGGTCAATTTACCCCTGGTCCAGTGCTGTCTACTGCCACTTTTATCGGCTATGTCTTAGCTGGTATACCTGGTGCGATAGTAGCTACCATTGGTATTTTTCTACCATCTTTTCTCTTTGTTGCTGCCTTAAATCCGATTATTCCCCGTTTACGCAGTTCTGCTTGGATAAGATCATTTTTAGATGCTGTGAATGCCAGTGCTGTAGCACTGATGGTAGTAGCTACCTTGCAACTGGGAATAGCTACTTTAAAAATAGCAAAACCACCCTATGTAGATATTTTGGGGATAGCGATCGCACTCATCTCCACAGTTTTGATTACTCGTTACCGCATTAATGCTGCTTGGCTAGTTTTAGGTAGTAGTTTAATTGGTTATGGTGCTATGGCTTTAGGCTATATCAAATAAAAAATTGTTGAATATTTTAGCAGAGAAAATTCACGGAAAGGATTTTTCAGCAACCCCTAATTAGAGAAATATTTTTTTTACAGCAGATTGGAGATTATGAAGTACATTAGCCTATTGAACTTCAAGTTTTAAAACTATCTTCTAAAATTGACGTACCTCATTTACTCCAAAAGTGCTGTCATTATTTACTGTTAATCATCATCATCAGCAGGAGCATTTAGCTGTGAAGCAATTGGTTGATTATTTTGACCAATTAAAAATCTAAAAAAACGATTAAGTCGCTTCATACCACTCAAAGTAATTAAAGTCAAAAATCCTCCCAACAATCCCATTTGCCACAAACCACAACCAATAGCTGCTCCTAATCCTGCCGCTGTCCAAACACAGGCCGCTGTAGTCAAACCCCGTACTTTTGGCACTTCAGATTTTCTGGGAGATTCTTGCAAAATTAATCCTGCACCAAGAAAGCCTATACCAGTAGTTACACCTTGAATAGTACGACTCAGAGCATTAGTCGCAGCAAACGAACTTTCACCTTCAGCTTGCAAAGGAATCATCACAAATAATGCTGCTCCCATAGTCACCAGCATAAATGTCCTCATCCCTGCTGCTCTACCACCTTTCTGGCGATTCAATCCAATTATGCAACCGACTAAAAGTGCCAGTATTAGTCTAAAACCTATATGTATCCAATCATCGGCAGCCAAAAACATTACACTCATGGATTGATTCCTCTGAAAGATGGAACGGAGTTTTGCACCTATTACCCACAGGAGAAAAGATTACCTATTGATGATTGCAGCAAATATAACTCCAGTAAGTTGATAGGTTTAAAGTAGTTGGTTTTTACTTTAACAGAAAATTAACAATAAGTAAAATAACTTAGGTACTGCCCAATAGCTACAGCAGTTGAGAAAGCTGCCGCATATCATTAAAAACTATCTTTGTATAATTGGTGCGCTATCTACTAACACTCCATCCCAATCAAAAATTACAAGTTTGAACTGAGTTTTGTCCATATTGTTATCTATATCATTAGATATATCCAGCAGAAATTAAATATACGTTTCCCCTGACCTTTGTAAGGACAATTTATGAATTGTCCCTACGATAATTGTAACTACTAAGTCTAATGAGTCTACTTCAGTCGTTTAGGTGTAATAGCTTCAGCTAATTGAGCAGGTAAAGTTGCATCCTTAACATTTATCTTGCGGGGAATAACTTTTTCTTCAAAATAGAAATCTGCCACTCGCTGTTGTTCAGAAATAATAGCAGGTGTGAGTTTTCTTAACCGATATGTACGTCGCCGTGCTACAACTTCTAAAACTGATACATCTATTTTCAATTCCGGTGCAAAAGCTTTGGCGACTTCCTTAGGGTTTTTATCAGCCCATTCTCCTACCTTGTCTGCTTCTTCTAAAAATACTTTTGTTAATTCGGGATTTTTAGTAACAAATTCCCGTCTACCGATATAAAATCCGCCGAGAGTATTAATCCCTGATGCATTTCTCAAATTACGAATAGGAATAGTTTTCTCTACAAGAGCTAAAAAGGGATCACCACCTACCCAAACTTCAACTTTATTTTGAATGAAAGCATCACGGGCTTCAGATGGAGTTAATCCCACAACTTGAACATCACTAATCTTTAAACCCACTTCTTTTAAAGCTTTAGCTAATAAATAATGGGCGTTTGATCCACGTTGAAAGGCAACTTTCTTACCCTTAATATCCGCTAATTTCTTAATCGGAGAATCGGCTCTGACTATAATACCTTGTCCTAGTCCTCTACTGGGTACACGCCCAGCAATATAAATGACTTCTGTGACACCTGCCGCTTGGGAAAATATTGGGGGTGTTTCTCCCACAGTACCGATATCAACTTTACCTGCATTCATTGCTTCTATTAATTGTGGACCGGCTGGAAATGGTCCCACCCAATTCACCTTTACACCTAAGGCTTGAAAACGTGGTTCAACAACTTTTCTGATTTTGACAATATCACCAGAAGTTTGATAAGCTAAGTTGATTACTTTAGAAGTAAATCCAGGTTTTGTCTGAGCTTGGCTTGTTTCCAATAAACTACTTGTTATGGGTATAGATAGAAAAAACAATCCCAATAACAACCGTGTTAAAACTATAGGACGTTGTGCTAAAAATTGTGTTTTCATAGATGAAATATTCAGAGTGTATTTGAAGTTGAATAAAATTTTAGAAAAACTACTGTATGTCTACCGTAATTAAGTAGTTGCAGATATTAATATTGCATGAATAAATCCTAAAATCAAGTATTTTCTAATACATTTTTCTCTAAAAATTTGAATTTGGTTTAAGCATTCGACTAATCGCTGAGGTTTAATCGCTGAGGTTTAAATAATTGCAAGTATTTATTTATAACATTAATTTATACCCAGATCCTGAATCATTTGATTTATTGTGTTAACCAATCATCAATTGATGTCAGAAGTCGGGGATCTTATTTTATCTATATGTTTATAAATAATCATTAAAAAAGTAAGCCCATTTCTTCATATATTGGGTTTACCACTTTTCTGATAGTCGATATTTTTGTGGCAAAAGAATAAGTTACAAAAATACAACAAACACCGCTAAATAATAAAGCATTAGCAACACCAATATAATTTGCTAATCCTCCGAAAAATAAATTACCAAGAGGCAATATTCCCAAAAAAGTAGTCATAAATATACTAGTTACTCGTCCTCTTTTATCTTCTTCCACTAAAATTACTTGCATAAAATTACTAATTGAAGCTAAAGTTAGTGTGTTAGTTAATCCCACAATAAAGATCAATACTAAACAAACTTCTAGCTGTGTTGAGCGAGAAAATAATATTAAGGATACTCCCAGCACTAAAGTAGAAATTGCCATAACTTTTTCTAGTCCTATGACTTGCTTGCGCTGCATTAGATAAATACCAGAAAAAATAGAACCAAAAGCTGTAGAAGTCATCAAAAAACCCATTGTTCCTGCATTTCCTTTCAGCACTTCTTTAGCAAATATCGGTATAAGATTTACATGAGTCATTGCCATAAAGCAAACTATCATTTGCAATATTAAAATAGCTTTAATAGGCACAAAATTATAAACAAAAATAAATCCTTCTTTCAAGTTATACCAGATTTTTGGAGGTTTTGATATGGATGAAATATTGATATTTGTTTTTATCTGCATAGTGAAGATAACTAATATAAAAGGCAAATAACTAATAGCATCTACTAAAAAACATAAACCTGCTGCATTTCTAACAAGTATCAAACCCCCAATCATCGGACTAACAAATTTAGCTGTATTCATTAAAAATGAATGCACAGCCATCACAGTATAAGTATCACTTCTATTTTCTAGTAATCTAGGAAGAGTTACTTGACGTGCTGGTAAATCAAAAGCTTTTACTGTGCCTTGAAGAATACCAATAATAATAATATATGTAAAATTAATCTGATTACTAAAAGTTAAAAAGGTTAATAGTGAAGATAGGAAAATAGATACTATCTGGGTAGTTAATAGAACATACCTTAAATTCCATCTATCTAATAATACTCCTACCAATGGTGTAATCACTAAACCCATAGCTTGATTGCTAAATCCAGCTATACCAACTAACATGGCTGAATCTGTCAATTGATAAACCAGCCATACCAAGGTAATTTGTGTCATCCAAGAGCCGAAAAAAGACACGCTTTCCCCAATCAAAAAAGCAGATACTTTGTTATTTTTATTTAATGATTTTACATTTTCTTCTAACATTAATATTACCTATTTTTTCGGTATAATTGTGAATAGCTGTCAGTATCATCTGAGAGGATGTTTTAAAAGTGGTATACCGTAATTTTAATCACATTGCTACCCCCCTTCTTGTAAAAGGGGGAAACAATAAAAATACAGTTCCCTCCCCTTTATAAGGGGGGGTTAGGGAGGGGTAAAAATATGTGATACACCATGACAGAATTTTCAAACAACCTCTGAGTATCATCGATCTTGCAAAGTTGGGCGAATTAAGATTTCATTCACATTTACGTGCTGTGGTTGGGTAATAGCATAAACTATTGCTGCTGCTATATCTTCACTTTGTAATGGTGTAATTGCTTTGCGTCTGGCTTCAATTTCCTGTTTAGCTACCACATCAGTAATATGCTGATCAATTTCTGTTTCAACTAAACCAGGCTCAATAATAGTAACACGGATATTATCTTGATAAACTTCCTGTCTTAATGCTTCCGAAAAGGCATTTACACCCCATTTAGTGACATTATAACCAGCCATTCCTGCACGAGCGATGCGGCCTGCTACGGATGAAATATTAACGATATGTCCTGATTTTTGCGTTTTGAATATAGGTAAGACTGTACGAGTTGCATACATTAACCCCAAGACATTAATATCAATCATTTTTCGCCAATTTGCGGGATCTGCATTTTCAATCCTGCCAGGAAATGATATACCTGCATTGTTTACTAAAATATCTACGCGACCAAATTTTGCATTAGCTTTTTGGATCAAATTTTGAACCTGTGCTTCATCGGTAATATCTGCAACAACAGATAATCCTTGTCCACCATTTTCAGTAATATACTTTATTATCGCTTCTAAACGGTCTCTCCTTCTAGCTGCAATTACTACTTTTGCTCCTTCTGCTGCTAATGAAATAGCCGTAGCTTTACCAATTCCCGAAGATGCTCCCGTAATAATAGCCACCTTACCATCTAATTTACCTGCCATAGTAAACACCCATTGATTAATTTTAAAGTACGGTATCTTGATAAAATTACTGTAGATTTAAAATTAACGATATCACAGATCATTAGAAAAAGCAAAAAAAGTAGCTTCTAATGCCGTAGCAATGTGTATAAATATTTGACTTGTAATTGTGCTAGAGTCAGCAAGAGTAAGAGGTTGTCCAGTATCACCACCATTACAAATACGCGGATCGAGGGGAATTTTACCTAAAAGCGGTGCTTGGAGTTCATTAGACAGTTTTTCACCGCCACCACTACCAAAAATCGGAGTTTCTTCGCCATTTACGCCCATAAAATAGCTCATATTTTCGATAATACCGAGAACAGGAACACCCACTTGACGAAACATATAGATACTGCGACGCACATCAGAAATCGCCACTTCTTGAGGTGTTGTTACTAATATGACTCCACAAATCGGGCTTTCTTGCACAATCGTGATTTGAGCATCACCAGTACCGGGAGGTAAATCTATTAACAAATAGTCCAATTCTCCCCATTCAACATCATGTATAAATTGAGTAATGATTTTATGTAATACTGGTCCACGCCATGCTAGAGGATGATCTGGTTCTGCCAACAATCCTACAGACATGACTTTGATACCATGAGCTTGTAACGGTAAAAATTTCTGACCATTAACAGTATCAATAACTGTAACTTCCGATTGTCCTAACCCTAACATCTGAGGAACATTAGGACCATAAACATCAGCATCTAATAACCCAACTTTTGCTCCTTTTAACCTCAAAGCTGCTGCTAAATTAACTGCGGTTGTGGATTTACCTACACCTCCTTTACCGCTAGATATGGCTAATGTCGTTTTCACTCCTGGAATTGTACAAATTTGAATATAGATTTTTTTACACCAAGATAATGATGATAATACCGCTTTAATCTCTGCTTCTAAATGCTGTTGACGAGAACCTATATACAAGCGCAAATAAATATATTGATCAACTATCCGTAGATTTCGCACCATTCCCAAACTAACGATATCGTTTTTCAGACTGGGTTCAATTACTTGTTTGAGGAGTTGGATAACTTCTTCTTGTGGGAGATGGGAAGAATCTCTTTGTAGTTCTTCTTGCAAAAGGCCATTGTTCAAATCTGATTTTTTCAACATTTTACGGTTATCTGGTATAGAAAATTACAAAACTAATAACTAGGTAACAGGATAATTACTTTTTTTAAAGAAAAGCTTGCATTTCAATTACCTTTATGTGATATTTTAAAAAATACGGTAACTTGATTGGTATACTGTATTTTATCATAAATTGACCTAAAATCTGAATAATATATTGACCTTTAGCACTAGAGTTATGTTGAGTAAATTCTCTCTATTCCGATTATTTGAAGTTGGAATCACTTTTCTGAAAAAATCTAATATTCGCAATTTTTCCTTATTGTTTGCAGTTGGACTAAGCCTAACTTTAGCTATTTCTGCTTGTTCTCCCAACGCCAGCGAAAACACGGGAACAACTCAGACACCTAATTCAAGTCCAACTTCTCAAGCAACAAATAGCAGTGTCGTAGTTCGCATTGGCTACCAAAAAGCTGCAACCGTTCTTTACGCATTAAAGGCAAAACGGGAATTAGAAGAAGCGTTAAAAGGCTCTGGTAATTCTGTGACATGGACTGAATTTCCCGCAGGTCCTCCAATGTTAGAAGCTTTAAATGCTGGTAGTATTGATTTTGGTTATACGGGAGAAGCGCCACCAATTTTTGCCCAAGCGGCAGGTACACCTTTTGTTTATGTTGCCTATGATCCTTGGACTCCCAAAGCAGAAGCGATTATTGTTCATAAGGATTCACCTATTAAAAACGTAGCTGATCTTAAAGGTAAAAAAGTTGCTTTTGTAAAAGGATCAAATACCAATTATTTAGTAATCAAAGCCCTAGAAAAAGCCGGATTAAAATACACCGACATCAAGCCAATTTTCCTGAATCCTTCTGATGGACGTGCTGCTTTTGAAGGAAAAAATGTTGATGCTTGGGCAATTTGGGATCCATTTTTAGCTGCGGCAGAAAAAGCTACTGGCGCACGCACTCTCACTGATGCAACTGGACTAGCACCCAATTTAGGTTATTATTTAGCTGCTCAATCTTTTGTAGAGAAAAATCCAGAAGTGTTAAAAACTGTTTTAGATGGAGTGAATAAAGTCAGCGATTGGGCAAAAAATAATCCTACTGAAGTTGCTAAATTACTCTCACCTGTTTTGGGTATAGATGCGGCCGTTCTAGAAACAGCAGAAAAGCGGCGTGATTATGGTGTATTACCTCTGACAGAGGAAGTAATTACCAAACAGCAAGAAATTGCAGATGCTTTCTACAAAATTCAATTGATTCCTAAAGAGATCAAGGTTAAAGAAGTAGTTTGGCAAGGCAATAAATAGGTTAGTAATTGGTAATTGGTGATTGGTGATAAGAAAATTGCTAATCATCAATTATTTCTAAAAATCTTCCTTGACTTTCTCTGGGTGAGAAAAAATTTTAAATTATTGCAAGAGTTGTATATGGTAACAAACATTAATACACAGTGGCTAAAAACCGATGTTTTAGTAATTGGTGGCGGTACAGCAGGGACAATGGCAGGGATTAAAGCCAAACAGGCAAATCCTAATGCGGAGGTATTGATTTTAGAGAAAGCGAATATTCGCCGCAGTGGGGCGATCGCTATGGGTATGGATGGAGTAAATACAGCCGTTATTCCTGGCAATTCTACCCCAGAACAATACACCCGTGAAGTCACCATTGCTAACGATGGTATTCTACACCAAAAAGCCGTTTATCAAACAGGTAAATTAGGTTTTGAAACCATTCAAGAATTAGAAAATTGGGGTGTTAAATTCCAAAAAGATCCTCAAGGAAATTACGACGTTAAACAAGTGCATCGAGTAGGAAAATATGTCTTACCCATGCCAGAAGGCAAAGATTTAAAAACCATTCTTACTCGTCAAGTTAAACGCCATAAAGTGAAAGTTACAAATCGCGTTATGGCAACTAGAATACTAGTAAAAAATAGTAGAGCGATTGGTGCAGTTGGATTTGATGTGCGTGGTGGTGATTTTGTAGTTATTCAAGCTAAAGCCGTGATACTTTGTACAGGTGCTTGTGGCAGATTAGGACTACCTGCATCTGGTTATCTTTATGGAACTTATGAAAACCCCACAAATGCCGGAGATGGTTATTCAATGGCTTATCATGCAGGAGCAGAATTAAGCAATATTGAATGTTTCCAAATCAACCCATTAATTAAAGATTATAATGGTCCAGCCTGTGCGTATGTTGCTGGTCCCTATGGAGCATATACCGCCAACGCTGAAGGAAACCGCTTCATTAATTGTGATTATTGGAGTGGGCAAATGATGCTAGAGATTTGGAAAGAATTAAACTCTGGTAAAGGACCAATTCAAATGAAAATGACTCATTTGGATGAGGATACAATTTCGGAAATTGAGTCTGTTTTATGGGCAAATGAACGACCGAGTAGAGAACGTTTTCATGAAGGTAGAGGCGAAAACTACCGGACTCATGGGGTTGAGATGAATATCTCAGAAATAGGATTATGTAGTGGACATAGTGCGTCTGGTGTGTGGGTGAATGAAAAAGCAGAAACTACAGTACCAGGATTATATGCAGCCGGAGATATGGCCAGTGTTCCTCATAATTATATGATTGGTGCATTTGTATTTGGTCGGTTAGCAGGAGAAAATGCGATAAATTATATTCAAAATTTAGAATATTTAGAACCAGATGTTGATTTTTTAGAAGCTGAAAAAGCGAGAATTTACGCACCATTAAATCAACCTAATGCTATTCCCCATACTCAAGTTGAATATAAATTACGCCGACTGGTGAATGATTATTTACAACCACCAAAATCCGGGAATAAAATGGAAATTGGACTAAATAATTTTCTTCGCTATCATGAAGTATTAGACCAAATGGGAGCGCGTGATCCCCATGAATTGATGCGATGTATGGAAGTACATTTTATTCGTGATTGTGCAGAAATGGCAGCACGATCATCTTTATATCGTCGGGAAAGTCGTTGGGGTTTATATCATTATCGCTTGGATTTTCCAGATAAGAATAATGAAGAGTGGTTTTGTCATGTGAATTTGAAAAAAGACGAATCAGAAGAAATGATTTTGTTTAAACGTCCCGTTGAGCCTTATGTTGTAGAGGTGGATTTACAGCAAGAAGTTTATAATGTTGCAGTTAGATAACTAGATAATTAGTAAATCAAAAACTAATTAAAAACCTCCTTATTTTTTGATAGTCAGTCTACTTGAATAACTACAACTACCTATGTCAGAAAATTATCGTTTTGAAACCCTACAAGTCCATGCTGGACAAGAACCTGCACCTGGTACTAACGCCCGCGCTGTACCAATTTATCAAACTACTTCCTACGTTTTTGATGATGCTGAACATGGAGCGCGGTTATTTGCTCTCCAGGAATTTGGCAATATTTATACTCGCATCATGAATCCGACAACGGATGTATTTGAAAAAAGGATTGCCGCATTAGAAGGTGGTGTAGCAGCTTTAGCTACTGCAAGCGGTCAAGCAGCACAATTTTTAGCAATAAGTACGATCGCTCAAGCAGGAGATAATATTGTTTCCACCAGTTTCCTCTATGGAGGAACTTATAACCAATTCAAAGTTACTCTTCCACGATTAGGGATCAATGTCAAATTTGTGGAAGGAGATGATCCAGAAAACTTCCGTCAAGCAATTGATCAAAATACCAAAGCTTTGTATGTTGAAACAATTGGTAATCCCCAATTTAACATTCCTGATTTGGCAGCTTTAGCCCACATTGCCCATGAAAATGGTATTCCTTTAATTGTAGATAATACCTTCGGTGCAGGTGGATATTTAGCACGACCAATAGAACATGGTGCTGATATTGTTGTCGAGTCTGCAACTAAATGGATTGGAGGACATGGTACATCCATTGGCGGCGTAGTAGTTGATTCTGGTAAATTTGATTGGGGTAACGGCAAATTTCCCCTCTTTACTGAACCTTCCCCCGCTTATCATGGATTGAATTTTCAAGAAGTATTTGGCAAAGGTAGTCAATTTGGTAATATTGCTTTTATTATTCGCGCCAGAGTGGAAGGATTACGAGATTTAGGAGCAGCATTAAGTCCATTTAATGCTTTTCTATTACTACAAGGATTAGAAACTCTTTCCCTGCGTGTAGATCGTCATGTAAATAATGCTTTAGAATTGGCTAAATGGTTAGAACAACAAGAGCAGGTAGCATGGGTTAATTATCCAGGACTTCCCAATCATCCCTATCATGAACGAGCTAAAAAATATCTTCGACATGGCTTTGGAGGAGTTCTTAATTTTGGTATCAAAGGCGGTTTAGAAGCTGGTAAAGCCTTTATTAGTAATGTTAAATTAGCCAGTCATTTAGCAAATGTTGGTGATGCAAAAACCCTTGTTATTCATCCCGCTTCTACAACCCATCAACAGCTAAGTGAGAGTGAACAAATTTCGGCTGGTGTAACACCAGATTTAGTACGGGTATCTGTGGGAATTGAACATATTGACGATATTAAGGAGGACTTTGAACAGGCATTTAGGAAGGTGACAGGTGACAAGTGACAGAAAGAAGAATACAGGAGTTGCAGGAGTTACAGGAGTTACAGAATAATCTATCTACACCTAATACTCCTCAATTACTAAACACCTGTGTTCTATTCCCTATTCCCTATTCCCTACTATATGAAATACCTAGACTTCATTTCACCAAAAACTCAGTTTTATCAACTTTCAAAACCATTTTCATTAGAATCTGGTGAAGTATTAATTGGTGTTCAGGTTGCTTATCGTACCTGGGGAAAATTAAACGCCAACGGTGATAATGGAGTCTTAATTTGTCATGCTTTAACTGGCTCTGCTGACGCTGACGACTGGTGGAAACCTTTATTTGGTGCTGGGAAATCCTTTGATCCTGATCAGGATTTTCTTGTATGCAGCAACATTTTAGGAAGTTGTTACGGTACAACTGGAGCAACTTCTATTAACCCAAATACAGCAAGAATTTATGGTGCATCTTTTCCTAGAATTACAATTAGGGATATGGTGAATTTGCAAGCCGCACTATTAGAATATCTGGATGTTAAATTTCTGCGATTGGTAATAGGTGGTTCACTGGGTGGGATGCAAGTTTTAGAATGGGCATTATTATATCCAGAAAAGGTGAGAGCGATCGCACCAATAGCCGCACCTGGAAGACATTCAGCATGGTCTATTGGTTTAAGTGAAGCACAAAGACAGGCAATTTATACAGATCCAAATTGGCAAGGGGGAAACTATACAAGTGATGCACCTCCGAACCAAGGGTTAGCCGTAGCGCGGATGATGGCAATGATTACTTATCGTTATTGGGAGAGTTTTACAAATCGTTTTGGAAGGGAGAAGGATGAATTTAATCAATTTGCCATATCTAGTTATTTACAATATCAAGGTCAAAAACTCATAGAACGTTTTGATGCTAATACTTATATTACATTAACTCATGCAATGGATAGTCATGATGTTAGTTGGCATAGGAAAAATTATCAATCTGTTTTGCAAAGTATCAAACAACCAACTTTAGTTATAGAGATTGATTCTGATGTTCTTTATCCCCCAGTAGAACAACAAGAATTAGTAGATTTAATTCCTAATGCTCAATTAGGATTAATCAAATCACCTCATGGACATGATGCTTTTTTAATTGATATGGAGGAATTGAATGAAATAGTAGTTTCTTTTAGGAAAGGATTAAAATTTTGTGTTTAATTTGTTTAATTTTCAATCAAATTAGGGAGTTAAAAAATTATGGCTTTAATTAATCAAAGAGTAGATGTTCCTGTAATTGTGGATGAATCTAAATGTTTAGAAAAATGTGTTGCTTGTATTGAAGTTTGTCCTCTGGATGTATTAGCAAAAAATCCAGAGACGGGAAAAGCCTATATGAAATATGATGAATGTTGGTTCTGTCTACCCTGTGAAAAAGAATGTCCAACAAATGCGATTACAGTCCAAATTCCTTTCTTGTTGCGGTAGAGGTGCAGAAATGTTTACAAATACAGATTCAGAATTAAATCAATGGTTGGAAATGTTGCGATCGCCTGATGTGAGCGATCGCCTAGTTGCGGTAAAATCTCTACAGCATCTCGGAGAAGATGCAGCACTTGATGCTTTAATTATCGCACTGGAAGACGAAAGCACCCCAGTCCAAAAAATAGCTGTATCCGCACTTTGGGAAATTGCCAATCCTCAAGCAGTTCCAGCTTTATTAAAAACCCTCGCTTCCCCAGATGAAGACGTTCGCACCGAAGCATTATCAGCTTTAGGTGAATTAATAAATGCAGATGATTTACTGTTATTGTTAGATGCACTAAATCAAGAAAATATCAACCTGCAAATTAATATTTTAATCTTATTGCGGAAGATACATGATGTTCAATCTTTACCTGCGGTGTTATCTTTCTTTGATTCCAAATATCCAGAACTACGAGAAGCTGCTATTACAACTTTGCGCTATTTAAACCAAGTCCAAATCTGTCCACCAGCTTTATCATTAATCAATGATCCTGATGATAATGTCCGTCGTGCAACAGCATTAACTTTAGGACATTTAGCAGATCAAGAAATTGTAGATTTATTAACTAAAGCACTAATTTCTGATTTTGATTGGCAAGTACGACGCAATGCAGCTAAATCTCTAGCAATTCATGCTAATTCAGCAGCAATTCCCGCTTTAAAAATTGCGCTAAAAGATGAACATTGGCAGGTGCGAAAATTCACGCTTCAAGTATTACAAAAAACGCCAGATCAAAATTTATTACCTGATTTGATTAAAGCATTAATAGACGAATATTCTGATGTGAGAAAAGAAGCAGCCATAGCACTTGGTAATTTAGAAAATGCTGATGCTTTAAATGCACTACAACAAGCACTAGATGATCCTGATCGAGATGTTTGTATTTACGCAGAAAGAGCAATTAAAACAATAATAGGGGCGAAGGATTCGGAAAATAAATTTTGACAAGAACCGATAATTAATAGACCGAATGCTTCGCCCTTACAACTTCGCTAAATATGTACAAATTTGCTCCTGCTTGGGAACAAGAAACAATAGTATTTGGTGCTTCTCAACCTGGATATACTGATAATCAGGTATATGATTGGATTGAGTTTATGAAATCCCAAAATATCAAGCGAGTTTGCTGTTTACTTAGTGATAAACAACTAGCTAATTATGCTCATCTTTTAGATACATATCGGCAAGAATTTGGTAATCAACAAGTTTGTTGGACACCAATTGAAGATTTTCATTTATCTGATTTACAAACACTCACACAAAAAATACTGCCTTTTTTAATCACAGCAAATCAACAAAATGAAAAAGTAGTTGTGCATTGTGCTGGTGGAATTGGCCGGACTGGACATATATTAGCGGCTTGGTTAGTGAGTGTGCGGGGATTTTCTAATCAAGATGCAATTTCTGCTGTAAAGAAAACAGCAAGAAATCCTCATGAAGCTGTAATTGCTGCTCCAATATTAGGGAAAAATCCGTTTAAAGTTGCAGAAGAATTGAATATGTTACTGAATAGTTGTCGTCTAGCATTCTTAACCAATTGATGGATATTGCTAAATTTGTCTGAAAAATCAGCAATCTATAAACACTTTACCATTGATAAAATAGGTGATAATCAAAACTATTGTAAAACTGAAATCTAGCAGTTCCTACAACTAAATTATTTGCCTTTTCATCGGAGGAAATAACATGAACTCGAAATATATAAATACCTTCGCTGGTAGGATTATAAAAAGGTTTTAAAACGATAATAATTGTTTGATTTGCAGAAACTGGTTTATCAAAAGTAGCA
Source organism: Sphaerospermopsis kisseleviana CS-549 (assembly GCF_028329225.1). Taxonomy (NCBI): domain Bacteria; kingdom Bacillati; phylum Cyanobacteriota; class Cyanophyceae; order Nostocales; family Aphanizomenonaceae; genus Sphaerospermopsis; species Sphaerospermopsis kisseleviana. Next base: position 47,622 of record NZ_JAQMTI010000021.1, read on the forward strand.
ATGATAGTTTGTGGTTGAGTTGAACTCTTAGTTAGGTTAATACCTACCTTTTCTTTTTGTCCACTTGCTTCTACAAAAGCAAAACTGTTTTTCTGATCAAATTCAATATTTTCTACACCTTCTATTTGTGTTAAAACAACCTGTTGCAGTTGCCAATTAGCTAGAGATTCTGGTAATTTTATGGTAAAATAGTAGGTTGCATTTAAAGAACCTGTTTGATTATAAGTTGTTTTGGCAGTTAACAAGGGTTTTGGTGGTATCCCGTAGGTAGTAGGTACAGATAATAAAAAGATTCCTGTACTAATAGCTAGGGTTTTACAAAGAGTTTTACCAAGAGTTTTAAAGTTGTTCATGTTTTGAGGATTTGATATTTTAAATAGGTTTTTCTATTGAATTACACCCTTTTAGTTTAGCAAGTAGAAGTTACCAATAATTACACATATTAGTTAATTTTAATCGTCCTAATTCCTATCTGATTAGGTGGATTAAATGAGAGGTTATATTGCAATACTGCTAAGTTAACTGATCGCTACACTTGCCCAAAGCACCGTACAATCAAAAAAAATAAAATTGTCAAGCCAACCTACAGAGCGATACAATAATTCTATCAAAGGAAATGTCAATAAATTGGAGACAATGCAAATGCGAAATCCGTTTCCTGGGATGAATCCGTATTTAGAACAACCTGAATTGTGGCATCAAGTACATAACCGTTTGATTGTCGCTATAGCTGATGATTTAACTCCTCAAATTGCCCCTAAATACAGGGTTTCTATTGAGGAGCGAGTTTACACAAGTGTGGATGATATTTCCCTTGTAGGAATTGCCGATGTAGCTGTTGCCAAAAGAAATAATAATGTAGAAACTGGGACAACTTTAACTACTACAAAACTGGCAGAACCTAGTAAAGTTAAAGTTCCCATGTATGAAGAGGTAATTGAGCGATTTTTAGAAGTGAAAGCAACAAAAAGCCGGGAAGTAGTAACTGTAATTAAAATACTTTCACCCAAAAATAAACGCTCTAAGGAAGGTAGAACAGTTTACGAAAACAAGCGACAGAAAATTTTAGCATCTGCAACTAATTTAGTGGAAATTGATTTATTGAGATTAGGTGAATCTTTGCCAATTTTAGGAGCAACTAAAAGCGATTATAACATTTTAGTTAGTCGTAGCCATCAACGACCAGATGCAGACCTTTACAGTTTTGATTTACAAGATTCTATTCCTATTTTTCCTGTTCCTTTACGGTTAGGAGAAAATGAGCCTGTGATTGATTTAAACAGGCTACTTAATGAAATCTATGAACGGGCTAGATTTGATTTAGCAATTGATTATTCACAAGTTCTAAAACCTGGTTTATCTTCTGATCAAGAAGTTTGGGTAAGGGAGATTTTGGAGAAAAATAGCATATAAATTCTCAATTATCAACATTTCAAGATTGTTATGCGACAACACTACTTACTCAACAGTTGACCATCTACATAATTCACCAGCCATCTACTCCAGTGATCCATAAATAACAACCAGCGTTCGCACTCGGTCGGCATAAAATTATTAGGAATTTTTCCATCTAGTATTTGTTCTACCCATTTGCGTATCTGAATGATTTGTTTTTGTAAATCAACCCGATAACATTCCTACACAAAATCAGTAGTTGTAGGGGCTAAAATCTATCCACAATATATACTATAGCGATCGCCTACATCAATCCTGAAAGCGATCGCTCCATGAACGAGTAGACGCTGAAAGTACAATAAAATTATCCTTCATTTAAACTTCATCATGGTTATCCCAGAACTCGAACAACAACTCCTTCAGCTTTCCCATAACGATAAACTGTATATTATTCAACTCCTTGCCCAAAGCCTAACTACAAGCAATACCAACTCAGAACAACCTACTAAAATCTCAGAATTTTTCCGTCAATCCCCCCTAGCTGAACTCACTGAAGAAATCGACTTGAACCGCGATCGCAGTCTACCCCGCGATACCTTCAACCCATGACCTACCTTCTTGATACTTGTCTAATTTCTGAACTTGTTGCCAAACAACCAAATCAAAAAGTTTTAGATTGGGTAGATGCCCAAATTCCAGAAACACTTTACCTCAGTGTAATTACTATTGGCGAAATCGCTAGAGGCATCTGTAAACTTACTCCATCTAAGAGAAAAGAATCTCTCACAACTTGGCTAAATGAAACCCTACCCAATCGCTTTGAACACAGAATCTTAACTCTAGATGTCTCCACAATGGTGTTATGGGGAAATTTAATCTGTCAACTAGAACAGAATGGCCGACCTCTACCCGCTATGGATTCTTTAATTGCCGCTATCGCACTTCAACACTCTCTATCACTTGTTACTCGTAACGAAAAAGATTTTGCTGGGACTGGGGTTGTGATCATTAATCCTTGGTCTTGACTTTTAGAAAAAATATGCCACACTAATATTTAGATAAACTAAACATTTGAAAAAGGAAGTGTCTCCCCATCGTGACTAGACTAACGGGAAACATAGACTCTTCGGTAACATCTGCGCGAGTCCCGCAATCCGTAATATTGCAAACCTTGGAACTGACGCGCCGCTTTGAAAAATTTACAGCCGTTGATAATTTGAATATCTCCGTTGCATCGGGAGAAGTTTTTGGTTTACTCGGTCCCAACGGTGCTGGTAAAAGTACGGTAATTAAAATGCTAACTACTTTACTGCCCCTCAGTAGTGGTAAAGCATACTTAGGTGGTTATGATGTGACTCGTCAACCCGATGCAGTCAGAAGGGTGATAGGTTACGTACCCCAAGCTTTATCAGCAGATGGTAGCCTGACAGGTTATGAAAATCTTTTAATATTCGCTAAATTATACGATATACCCGCTAGAAGACGACAACAGCAGATTAAAGATGTGTTGGAATTTATGGGTTTAGAGGATGCAGCACATCGCTTAGTCAGAAATTATTCTGGGGGAATGATTCGTAAATTAGAAATTGCCCAGGCTATTTTACATCAACCGCAGATTTTATTTCTCGATGAGCCGACAGTGGGATTAGATCCCGTAGCGCGATCGCAAGTTTGGCAGCTAATGGAACAACTGCGTATAGAATTTGGCACAACCATCTTTTTAACTACCCACTTTTTAGAAGAAGCAGATACTCTGTGTCACCGAGTAGTAATCATGAATCAAGGTAAAGAAATTATCACTGGTTCACCCACAGAGTTAAAAGCAGCCATCGGCAAACCAGATGCAACCTTAGATGATGTCTTCATCCAATACGCAGGTAATCAATTAATATCAGGAGTGAGCTACAGTGAAACTGCAAGAACCAGACGTAACTCTCAACGGTTGGCTTGAAACCAGGCATTCTCGACCAAAAGGTATTTTGTCTGCGATCAAAAACTTATTTACTAAAACCCTGATAATTACTGAGTTAGAGGTAAGAAAACTGCGTCATGATCCCAGTGATTTAGTAATCAGGGCTGTACAACCGGCTTTATGGTTGATCATTTTTGGGCAAGTATTTACTCGGACTCGCGCTATACCCACAGGTGATATACCTTACCTAGATTTTATGACTCCCGGTATTTTAGCTCAAAGTGCGTTGTTTGTCGCTATTTTTACTGGGGGAATGACATTAATTTGGGAACGGGATTTAGGAGTTGTGCATAAATTTCTGGCTGCACCGATACCCCGCGCTGCCATTGTTTTGGGTAAAGGAATTGGTTCTGGTGTACGTTGCTTTTCCCAGGTGGTATTTATTTACCTGTTGGCTTTTTTGTTAGGTGTAAACCTAAATCACCATCCTTTGGCTTTCTTGCAGGTAGTTTTGATTGTGTTTTTGGGTGCTGGTTGTTTTTGCACTTTTTCATTAATCATTGGCTGTTTAGTGAAATCACGGGAGAGGTTTACGGGAATTGGGCAATTAATCACCATGCCGTTATTTTTTGCCAGCAATGCGATCTATCCTATTTCATTGATGCCAAGTTGGTTAAAGCTCATTTCTCACTTGAATCCTTTGACTTATGAAGTGGATGCTCTACGGGGTGCAATGCTGGCGCAGGGTTCAAGTATTTATGGGTTCGGGTTAGATTGTACAATTCTCTTGCTAACATTAATAGGTTTAACCTACATCTGTGGACGACTTTATCCACGGGTGGCGATGTAATCTGGAGAAAAACGGTCTTATGAGTTTGGATAAACCCTCTAAAGAATGTGCCGCTAGGGTGATGGAAACTGTTCCCTTATTGATGCGGTTTATCCGAGACGAAATGCGATCGCACAGTGCAGACTCTTTATCTATACCACAGTTGCGATCGCTCGCTTTTCTCAATCGCAATCCCGGTGCTTCTTTATCTGAGGTAGCAGATCATTTAGGTGTCACCTGTGCTACAGCATCAACAACTATTGAAAGACTTGTACAACGTCATCTGGTGCAACGCACTGATAACCCGCAAGAAAGACGGCGAGTAGTTTTGAATATCACCAGAGAAGGCAAGTCTTTATTAGAACAATCTCAGGAAAAAACTCGCGCTCATATTGCCGAAATTATCGAGGGTTTGACACCGGAACAATTATCACAAATTGAAGCAGGTTTGACTTTATTAAAAAATGTCTTCGAGCAAACAGAAACAAATCCACCCTAAAGATCAGGCTGCACACGATCCTTTTGCAGCCATGAGATTTCGAGATTATCGGTTATTTACTATTGGGCGTGTTCTCTTGTTTACAGGGGGACAAATGCAGACTGTCGCCATTGGTTGGGAACTTTATGAACGGACAAATTCCCCGATGGCCTTAGGTGGGGTAGGACTGGCACAGGTTCTACCGATGATTTTACTGACATTCATAGCAGGTCATGTGGCAGATAAGTATAACCGCCAGCGTACTACCTTACTGGCAATTTTCATGCTGGCACTTTGTTCACTGGGTTTAGGAGTTATTTCTTACAGCAAAGGGGCAATTTTCCTAGTTTATGCCTGTTTAGCGTTTATGGGTGTAGCGAGGGCATTTTTGAAGCCTGCCAGTGATGCGCTGATGTGGCAGTTGATACCGACTCATGTGTTTGCGAATGCAGCAACTTGGGTAAGTAGTAGTTTTCAGTTAGCGTCAGTGATTGGACCTGCTTTGGGAGGATTTGCGATCGCACTTTTCAAGAGTGCTACCCCGGTTTATATAGTAGCAGCGATCGCCTGTCTATTATGTTTCGCCTCTGTTGCAGCTATTAAACCTCAAAAAACCGACTTTGCCAAAGAACCAATATCTTTAAAATCCCTAGCTGCGGGGGCGGAGTTTGTTTGGAATAATCAAATTATTCTCGCTGCTATTACCTTAGATTTATTTGCGGTTTTGTTGGGTGGTGCAGTGGCATTATTACCCGTCTATGCCAAAGATATTTTACAAGTTGGTCCAGTGGAATTAGGCTATTTACAAGCAGCACCATCCATAGGTGCATTGATCATGGCCGCATTGTTGGTATATTTGCCACCTATCCGCAAAGCCGGACTTGCGTTACTGTGGTCAGTTGCCGGGTTTGGGGTGGTAACAATTATCTTTGGTTTATCCCGTTGGGTGTGGTTGTCGTTGTTAATGTTGGCGTTAACTGGGGCTTTAGATAGTATTAGTGTGGTAATTCGTCATACTTTAGTACAAATTAAAACCCCTGATCATTTACGGGGAAGAGTTGCGGCTATCAATAGTGTATTTATTAGTGCGTCTAATGAGTTGGGGGGTTTTGAATCTGGCGCGGTTGCGGCTTTATTTGGACCTGTTTTCTCTGTGGTTAGTGGGGGAATAGGTACGATTTTGGTGGTGGTTGTGACGGCGATGATTTGGCCGGAGATTAGGAAGTTGGGCGCGTTGCATGAGGATTTATAGTCAGAATCAGGATTTATAGGATTTACAGGATTTGATTATCTTAGGACTTGTGGACAAGTCACGAAATAATGAACCACGAAGATACGAAGGACACGAAGTTAAGAGGGTTTTAAAGAGATTTTGGGTAAGTCCTGTAGCTGTATTTTTTTCATCCTGTTAATCCTTTAATCCTGGGTATCCTGATATGGCTTGCGCCACGCTATCAGACATTTTCATCTATCTAATTTTCCAACCAGTTCTACAATTGTAAGTTAGGAATATTACAGCAGTTTTCATGTCTTTAGACCACAGTAAGGGCGAAGCATTCGGATGATAGTCTTAGGTAAAAACCGATAATTAATTATCCGAATGCTTCGCCCCTACTAAATTTTAAAAAAAGCAAATTATATTTAAGAAAAGGCAAGAGATGATCCTCTCCTGCCTTCCGCATATTCTTGCTGTATCAAATGCCACTTATTATTGATTGATTACCCAACCGCTACAGGAACTTTATAATAAACCGGCTCATTCCCTGCTTTCCATTTAATATTACAACCAATACTCGGCTTTTGTTCCCAAATAATTTCCTGATCAGCTAAAACATAATTAATTGCTTTCCGTAAATCTTGTCCAGTTACAGGTAAACCATTTTTCGGACGACTATCATCTAATTGTCCCCGATAAGCCAGCTTTCTATTAGCATTAAATACAAAAAAGTCTGGAGTACAAGCTGCAAAAAAATCTTTAGCTGCTTTTTGACTTTCATCATAAAGCAAAGGATAGGATAAATCTATTTCTTGGGCAAAATCTTTAAGTAATTCTGGTGCATCATCAGGATGAGTGTTAATATCATTAGAACTAATGGCGACAATACCCACATTTTTATTTTTGTAATCTTGTCCTAACTTTGCTAGTTCAAATTTGATATGTTGCACAAAAGGACAATGACGACTAACAAAGATAACTACCAATACTTTCTTATCAGCAAAATTCGCCAATGAAATCGTTTTACCTGTTACTATATCTGGGAGATTAAATTTAGGTGCTAAAGTTCCCAAAGGTAACATTGTTGAAGGTGTTAAAGGCATAAAATCCAATTCCTTTAATTTTCCAATTACAATTATTTAATGCTTTTAAACCTAAAACCTCTCTCCTTGTAAGAGAGAGGCTTTGATTTCCCGCCTTCCCTAAAAGGAAAGGGGGTTAGGTCAAGCTGCTACAAGATTGGGAATATATGCGGAAGAATCTCCTTTAATGGCTTGACTATATTTACCATCAATTCCTAAAGGAAGATCACCAGCAATGGTTACACGCTGCACACGACGGGGTTGATCTCCATAATCGGCGATCGCATAATGTTGAGTAGCTCGGTTATCCCAAAATGCTACATCTCCAACTTGCCAACGCCAACGCACTGTATTCTCAGGTCGTGTAATATAAGATTGCAATAAGCGCAGAATATCGGCTGATTCAGTGGGAGATAAACCGCGAATTTGCCGCACAAAACCACCAATAAATAGACCTTTTTCCCCAGATTCAGGGTGAATTCTCACCACTGGATGCAGTGTTTCATACACCGTAGAAGTAAACACATCCCGGTAAGATTTCACTTCTTCCGGTATATCAAAGGCTGTGGCATAATCATAGGCATTACTATGTACTGCCCAAAGTTGATCCGCTAAATTCCGCAAATGCTCCGGTAAATCTTGGTATGCAGTCACTGAATTTGCCCAAATAGTATCCCCTCCCGCTGGCGGAATTACCAATGCCCGCAAGACTGAGCCAAGGGGCGGACGATCTACAAATGTAACATCGGTGTGCCAGTTATTCGCACGGGCAACGGTACGGCTGTAATCTAAGTCCAATACTTCTGGATATCCAGGAAGTGATGGAACTGTGGGATGTGCAGTAGTTATTTTACCAAAACGACGGGCAAAATTTACTTGTCCATTAGCATCTAGTTCTTGTCCACGGAAGAAAATGACTTTATATTGAACCAAGGCTTTTCTAATTTCGCTGATGATTTCATCACTAAGATTTTCAGCTAAATTAACACCTTTAATTTTTGCACCGATACGTCCAGCAATTGGTTTAACTTCTATGTTTTGATAACTCATAAATCTGTGTTCTCAATTTAGGAATAGTTGAATGCAGCGTTTGACTAAGCAGCTACAGGAACAGGAGCAGCAAATTTAGCATATCGCTCAATATAGAACTCTTTGGAGTGAGCGATCGCCTTTACCGATTCCCTTTCTTTAAGCGCGTGTTTCCACTGTTTCAAACGAGTAAATTCAGCAGGGATACCAAAGCCACGATAATGTTTAAGAGCGCCCCATCTTTCAAACCAGGGGAAAAAGGTAAAGTCAACCAAACTGATAGATTCACCAAACCAGTAGGGACTATCTCCCGAAAGTTTTCCTAAACCTTCATTTTCAATAAATTCTAGATGTTTGTAGAGTTCTTTTTTAGCTTCTTCTTGTTTTTGGAAATCTGGACTGCGTAACAGTGTAGAAAAAGCAGGAACTAATCTAGTATTAGCAAAATCTATCCAAATTCTAGCCTGAGCTTTGGCAATGGGGTTACTAGGTAAAAGCGGGGGGTTAGGAAACACTTCATCCAGATATTCATTAATAACTGCTGATTCCCAAATTCGATTTTCTCCATGAGTAATTGCAGGTACTTTTCCATAGGGAGAAACTTTTGTAAAACCTTCTGGTTTATTCTGTAAATCAATTTCAATCAAATCAAAATCAATCCCCTTTTCTTGAAGTACCAAGCGGGTACGGTGAGCATAAGGACAAACAACCGCACTATAAATTTTAATGTCAGCCATGTTTAAATTCCTTAGTAAATTAGGATTTGTGTTTGGGAAATTTGTTGACATGAAAAACCCAAATCTTAAATAGTCAGTAGTTACTTGCAATACCGAAACTGACGCAGACATAACTATCGCCAGTTATCTGTGCATCACCCTTGAGGGGGTTGAATAATTTATTGATGACTTGAGAGAAATCAGAAACTACAAATTGTTGACCGATTTATCGGGGATTGTGTTAGTAGTATTGCATGACTAAAAAGAAATTTCAAGTGGTTTTACAAAAAATCTGTGTTTGACTAAATTTATGGCTTACGAATGATTAGTATATCTAAATAATGGTTAAGTTATACTTGAGAGCAAGAGGTGAAATCAAGAACAATGAATACAAATACTGAGATTACTGGGTTTCATGCACATATTTATTTTGATACCGTCAGTCGTGAAGCGGCTGCTCGTGTCAGAGAAGGTTTAGGTGCTAAATTTGATGTAAGATTAGGGCGTTGGCATGAACAACCTATAGGACCACACCCGAAATCAATGTATCAAGTGGCTTTTTTACCACATCAGTTTGGTGAAGTTGTGACTTGGTTAATGCTTAACCGTGAAGATTTGGATGTTTTAGTTCACCCAGAAACGGGAGATGATGTCAAAGATCATACCGATAATGCTCTGTGGTTGGGAGAAAAACTACAGTTAAATATTGAGTTTCTGCAAAGGTTGAAAACTATTTAAACTTACCAAAATGCTTTGTCGCACAGTCCTTTTTGACCTAGATGGAACTCTAACTGATCCTAAAACGGGGATTACTCGCTGTATTCAGTATGCTTTATCGGAACTTGGTTATCAACCACCAGATGCTAATGAATTACTTTGGTGTATTGGACCACCTCTAAAAAGCAGTTTTTCCCAGTTATTGCAAACCTCTGATGACACATTACTGGAGGAGGCAATTTCACTATATCGTAGTCGCTTTTCTACAATTGGGTTATGTGAAAACTCTCTTTATCCGCAAATTCCCGAAACCCTAAAAATTATTCGTGCTGCTGGTTATCAGACTTTTGTAGCGACTTCTAAACCTCAAATTTATGCTACACGCATTATTGAATATTTTGATTTAGCACCTTTGTTTGATGGTGTTTATGGTAGTGAATTAGATGGTAATAGAAGTGTAAAAGGTGATTTAATTTCCTACATTATAGAGAGGGAAAGTCTTTTACATTTTTCTGTAGTTATGGTAGGCGATCGCTCTCATGATATTATTGGAGCTAAGAAAAATAATATTGCTTCAATTGGTGTGACTTATGGCTATGGAAGTAGGGAGGAATTGGAAGCTCATAAAGCTGATTTAATTGCTGATTATCCAGATGAGATTCCTACATTAGTAAGCTGTTGTGCAGCTAGATTGTATAATAGGGAATTAGGTAACTAAGAGGTTGTCTTAAAAGTTTTCGGCGAATATAATTCGCTACTACACAAACAAAGTCCACCTGCGTGGACTAACGAAAAATTAAGGATTTGAAACTTGCGTAGGCAGGTTTTGTCTGTGTAGATGTGATTTTTAATCGC
>NZ_JAQMTI010000266.1:0-13805 GCF_028329225.1 Sphaerospermopsis kisseleviana CS-549
GTCCTGAGCCTGTCCTGAGCGGTGTCGAAGGGCGGTGTCGAAGGGCGGTGTCGAAGGGCGGTGTCGAAGGGCGGTGTCGAAGGGCGGTGTCGAAGGGCGGTGTCGAAGGGCGCAGTCGAAGTAAGTCGAAGTGCGGAGTCGAACTATGTCGAAGTATGCCTACCCCACAATAGTTGTAGCTTAGTTTTTAGTGTATTTATCAATGACTTGAGCTAAACTAGGTACAGCGTCTTCCACATTTTTTTTGACTGAACTGCGGAGTTTATTATAAACACCTTTGATAGTAGAGTTACTGCTTTTCTGAATCCGAATATCAGTAATACTCAGCAATAAATCTGCTGTACGAGAACGATTTTGACTAAGATATCCGACAGCATCACCTGTATTTAAACCTTCTTCCCAGATAGGTTCTAGTGCAGCGAAAGATTCTGGTAAAAGACGCTCAATTGCACCAGCACAGTATCCTGGACTAATTCCTTTAATAACTGCATATCCAGTTTTGATCGCCATCCCAGAAATACCACTTGTAGCAGCAACTTGAGTATCTAATAAATTTGTCAAATCAACTAAAAGTGTCTGTCTTTTATTATCATCAGCAAGACCATCAATCAGCGCCATTGTTATGTTCCTTAGTATCAATGTGTTGAGTTTATATTTCAGGTAGTTTATCCCGTAATTAGTAAACTAGGGACTGATTTATTATTTATTTTGTGCCGTAAAAATTCGCCAAATAATAAATAAAGTAAATCCTAAATAGGCAAATACTGTGAGCCATTCTTGAAGGCGACTAAATGAATCATTCATAATATATAAGAAAATATCTTTTTTGACTAGTCATTGGTGAGTTAGAGTTGAAGTTTACCTGAAATTAAATTCCTTGGCAAATAAAATTATTCAGGAAGAATTTCCAGGATTGTACCCACCAAACAAGCCTGAACTAGATTGACACCGATTAAATTTGCAGCTTCTAATTCTGCACAAAGTAAATTTGCTCCGGTTAAATTTGCCCCTGCTAAGTTAGCTCCCCGTAAATCGGCTTCTTCCAGATTGGCTTGACTTAATGTTGCCCCTTGCAAATCAGCGCGACTCAAATCTGCACCTTTGAGATTTGCTCCTGTGAGGTTTGCACCACGTAAGTCAGCACTACGTAAGTCAACACCTTGTAAGTTTACACTCATCAAATTAGCACCACTTAAAAAAGCACCGGCTAAAGAAGCATCATTAAGTGTAGCACCCATTAAGTTAGCACCACGCAAGTTGCTGCCTCGCAGATCGGCGCTGGTTAAGTCTGCTTGCATTAAGTTAGCTCCCATTAAGTTAGCCCGCAAATCAGTTTCTTGGAGGGTTGCACCCATTAAATTTGCACCTTCAAAATGTGCGCCTTCCAGCTTAGAACCTGTAAAGTTAGTGCCAACGAGGGTGGAACCGGCTAAGTTAATGCGGCTTAAATCAAGTTGAGATAAATCCTCGTCTTCTAAGTCTACTCCGGGAAGGTGTTTAATTTTTCCTAATCTAATGGTTTCTATGTTCATGGGTGAATTTTTAATTTTTAATTTTTAATTTTTAATTTTTAATTTTTAATTTTTAATTCTTGACTGTTCCAGCGAGAATCAATCAACCACATACTACTACTAAATTTGGGTGACATGATGGGTAAGTCAAGTCCCTGTTGTAAACCCATAACTAACAAAGATAGGGTATCTATGAGTTTAGGGTCAAAACGGGTAGATTGTTGGTGTTGACATTGTTCTAGGGCATTAGCAAAGATATTTTGTCCACTTTGATCTGAGTATTTGTGCTGACTGACTCGCCATTGAAAGTCTGCTGCTATTGCTAATATTCTTGATTCTAAAGGAATTTCTTCACCTGTTAAACCTGCTGGTTCTCCTGTACCATTCCACCATTCGGTTTGATGGGTAATAATTTGGGCGATCGCTCTGAGTTGGGGCATTGTCCGTAATACCTGCGCTCCTGGAACTAGGGGACAAATTGGTCCTGCTACTTGTTCTGTGGGCTTTTTGGGGGATGTGAGGATGCTTTCGGTTTGTTGCAGTGGATCGATTCGATGTAGTAACCCAGCTAGACGTAATCTTTTAATTTGCCATGCGGGTAGTTCTAGTAATTGTCCCATGATTTCGGCGATCGCAGCTACTTCGGCGGCGGCCATGGGATTTTGAATATCTGCTATGTCTATTAATTGTGCCATCCGCAAAAATGCCTGGACTTCGTTAGAAACCAAGTTGGAACTCAAAGTGTTTTGGCGTGTGGCTGTAGGATAGGATAAAGTATTTTCACCACTTTTTAGGTAGTCAATGACCAGGGAAACGACTTTCCCAATCTCTTCTGGTGAAGCTATTTCTGCCTTGATTGCTTGTTTATGCTGGGTCAGTTTTTGGGCTAGTTCTGGGTTGTATTTTTCGATGTGGGCGATCGCTATCTCGGCGGCTTTCAGAACTACATCCGGCTCAAATGTCCACATTCCATAGAATTTGCGCTCTAAATCTGACCCCGGTAGTCCTGTAACTCCATAATCTTCATCTGATAATTCTTGACAAATTACCATTGATGTGTATTGTGGAGACAGAATCATCAAGTGCCATTCTTGGGATACTGGATCAGATGTTTGTAGTGGTACTAAATCTACATTTGCTAGTTGACTGGTGGGATGTTCAGCAAAACCGGCATCACTGGTAGCCATAATTGCAATTTCCCGGCTGCACTTGGCAATATCTGCATATCTTTGGGCTTCTTGCAGATACCATTTGCCTCTTTGAAAGCAGGTAATTACTATTGGTTGATCTTCTTTACTTAAAATATGGTCTTCTAAAGCATGACATAAAGCCACTAAGGTATTTTTATAATACACGCCAAAGCGAATAGGTCTATTGCTATGACGATAGGCTGTTTCTAATTGTTGGAGAATTGAACCTTGTAACATGGAATTTTGGTGATTGGTGATTGGTGATTGGGGATTGGGGATTGGTGACTGGGGATTGGTGACTGGTAGTTGGTAAGAATAAACTCTTGCCTTTTGCCTCTTGCCTTCTTACTGTCACCTGTCACCTGTCACCTGTCACCTGTCACCTCATACACACTCAGTTTACACTAGCCAATTGTTTCTCAGTTTTTTCCACAATTGGGGCTGTCAGTGCTGTTTCCAACTCAGCGCAACCTAATCTTGCTTCTAAGATTTTCATTACTTCCCTACCGAAGTCGTTGGGGTTTTGTCGCCAAGCTTGTAAACAGACTTCTCCGAAAAATGATCCTAATGGTTCTGGATTCCAAAGTAGTTTTTTGGCAGTCCAGGGCATCAAACTCATAGGATTATACCCTGGTTTGAGGATACCTTCTTTAAAAGCATATTCTTCCAGGTGGGTATGGGGTTGCAGTCCAATGAAGAAAATAGCAGGTTCAACTTTATCCGCGCCAAAAATCCGTTCTAGTTCTCGATGATAGGCTATAGTTTGGCGGATGGTTTCGGGACGCTCATCAATGACGTTAAATGAGTAATTGACGGAAACCATATCATTAAAACCTGCTGCTTTCAAGTCACGGCAGTTTTGCAGTACAGTCCGCAGGTTGTAACCCATCCGCATTTTCCGTACCAGTTCTTGAGAACCGCTAGTAATGCCGATTTCAAAATAATTCATCCCGGTTTTGTCCATCAACTCACACAGTTCTGGTGTTAAGTTGTCTGCTCTAATATAGGCCGCCCAGTTAATATCTGTCATGCCAGAATCAACAATTTTTTGCAATAGCTCTATGGCATCATCAATATATCTGCGGGCGGGGATAAATTGAGCATCGGTAAACCAGAAGTTACGGACACCGCGATTATATAGTTGGCGGATCTCGGCTACAACTTCATCGGCGGGATTAATGCGTACCTGCTTACCTTCAACTACTGTGTACACACAATAACAGCAGTTATGGGGACAACCGCGCTTGGTTTGTACACCAATATAGAAATCTTTATCTTGCAGGTAGTAGTTAATTTCTGGCCAGATGGTTTCTATGTAGTCGTAGTTACAAGCGGTTTTTTCTAGGGGTGTGGGTTGTTCATGGATCAGGCGTTGACGGGGTTGGTTTTCTCCCACTACATAACAACGTTCATCCCGAAATTCTTGGCCACTGAGGTATTTTGTAAGTAGGGTTTCCCCTTCACCTATGGAAATTATTGTTCCTGAAGGTAGGCTTTTTCCTAACTGTTCATAAAATACGCTGACTGCACCACCACCAACAACTGCACGGGCTTGGTTATGATATCTTTGGGCGCGTTTTAAACCGCGTTTGATTAATCCCAAGTTGCGCCATAGTTCTACATAGTAGGCGATGAATATCCTCAACCCGCCTAATGCACCCCGTAATTTAATGAATGGGTTTTTGGCATAGTAAAATTCAAAGGCGTTTTGTAGGGGGTTGCCGCCTCTACCTCCCACTGGTGCATAGATTTGAATATCTCGCCAAGAAAAGACTAGGAGTGTGGGTTTAAATTCGTCAATACAGCGATCTAGGGCGCTGCTGTAGTCCAGGGGTGGTACTGTTCCTAAATCAAATATTTTTTGTTCGATGTTAGGGAATAGTTTGTGGACGTGATCGCTCAGGTAAACAACCCCAATGGGAAAGATGGGGTTACAAGGAAGGCGAACGTAAAGGATTCGATTTTCCATCATGGTTGTTTCAACTGCCATCTTGCCAATTTGTAGGGGAAAACTAGAGAAATATCTGGTCTAAACCTGTGGGTTTGTGGTGTTAATCTTAATTTACCAATATTTTGCTTGACATTTGAGCCAGTTTTTGATATTGGCAAATTTACTTTCAGGAAAAGTGAGAAAAGGTAAAATTGCTGGTCATCAAAATCATTGATGGTTAGCAATAGATAAAGTTTATGAAGAAAATTTCATATATCTTTACCATAACATTGATCTCTACCCAGATTTGGTAACAAGTTTAGGCAAGGTTGCTCATTGAAACAAGAATCCCGATCCTTTTAAGGCGGGGAGCGTCAATGATTCAGTGATGATTGTCGCCTGCAAATTAGCAGATGTAAATCAGTAGATCGATAAAATTGAAAAACCAACTTCTCAGCAAGCCTGGGGTTAGTAGCCTTGTCTGACAGCTTTCAGGGTTATTAAGTTAACAGAGGGGGAACAGCAAAACTAAAGAAATTTAGTTGAAAATGTATAATAATGCAAAAATTAAGATATATTTGCCAATTTTTTTCCAAAAAAACATGACTTTAGATAGAAATGATGCAGAAAATTTCAGTTGGTAGTCGCAGTTACAGCAAATGGGGATCATCCGATGTTAGTTTTGGTTGTGTAATGTAAAATTGTGGCGTAAAAGCTCCTCAGCAGTTATGGCTCAAATATTAGATTCTCTACCACCGGAGCAATCGGGGAAAATTCTCTGCTGCTACGTCAATGCTACAAGTAAAATACAGGTGGCGCGTATTTCCAATGTTGCTAACTGGTACTTTGAAAGGGTGGTGTTTCCTGGACAAAGGCTAGTTTTTGAAGCGCCGAAAAAAGCGCAAATGGAGATTCATACAGGAATGATGGCGAGTGCGATTTTGTCGGATACAATACCGTGCGATCGCCTAGCACTGAATGAACCTGGTAGTGATGAGGGTGATCAAGACTCAGCCCCAGGAATAGAAGCTGCAAACACCAATGCGATGGTGTCGGAAATGAATACAAAAATTGAAGATACCACAAAACCTTTACAAAATATCACAGCCTCCATGAAAACCTATCAGTCACAACATGAGTTTTTACTGAATCTGGGAGTGTGACAGATGGGAAGGTTAGTTAATGTCAAAAGTTTTAAAAATCCCTGGATTAATATCCTTTGATTAAAAAAAGCACGTTTATTAAATTTGAGGGTTGCTGAAATCAGCAGCCTTTTTTATTTTATTGGAGAATTGGGAATTGGGAATAGGGAATAAGTTAAGAATTTTACCGTAAGCATTCAGCCGTTCACAAATGCATCGAGTGTACACTTCCTCGTCAATCTGTGGTATTTTATATTGAGGAGGCAGGATTTATTTATTTTGGATTTTGAATTTTGGATTGTTCGTGTCAACTCCAATCTCATAAAAATTTCTTCCCCATCTCCATATCTTCCTGTTCCCTGTTTTTTGACTTTTAATTTTTTACTATGAACTTACCTTCTTTTTTATGGTTGTGGAAAATAGCAGCTTGGTCTATGGGTTTAGCGATTCTAGCTTATGTTATTTTAGCAATGTCTGGTTTTTGGTTATGGCAAGTTAGAAATACTGGACGTTCTCCCATTGGTGTGGTTTTACCAAGGGTGAATAATATAGTCAAAAACTTTCATTTTTTTATTGGCTTCACTATGGTAAGTTTGGTATTATTATTGTTATTTATTGGTATTATGGGGACTTTAGGACATTTTGGTTCTTTGGGTCATTCTTTACATTTATTCGCTGGTTTATCTGTGGTAATTTTGGTTTTAATTTCTGCTTTTAGTGCAACTCAAATTAGTACAGGTCAATTTTGGGCTAGACCTTTACATATTACTTTGAATATGATTCTTTTCTTTGGTTTTGCTTGGGTTTCTTTGACTGGTTGGACTGTTGTACAAAAGTATTTACCATGACAATAAAAATTATGCTAGGCTTGATATGATTGAACCGCAAAGGACGCAAAGGACACAAAGGTAAGAGTTTTACAGAGAGTTTTTCGGGAGGCTATGTTTATTTTTATATTCTTTTGGTTTTGAGGATTTTTAATTTTTAATTTTTAGTTTCTATGCGATTAATATTAGTTGAAGATGAAAAAGATTTAGGTAGTAGTATTCATCATGCTCTAACTCAGCGTGATTATATTGTAGATTGGGTAGAAGATGGAGCTACTGCTTGGGAATATTTGAATACTGTACCCCAAAGATATGAAATTGCTATTTTAGATTGGATGTTACCAAAGTTATCAGGTTTGGAAATTTGCCAAAAGTTGAGACGACAAAAAAATCCTTTACCTGTGATTATTTTAACTGCTAGAGATAGTATGATTGATCGGGTTACTGGTTTGGATGCGGGTGCTGATGATTATTTGGTTAAACCTTTTGGGATGGAGGAGTTATTAGCAAGGGTAAGAGCTTTACAACGCAGGATTCCTAATTTTCAACCTCCACAGTTACAAGTGGGTGATTTAATGTTAGATTATGGTAATTTTTCGGTGGTGAATTTATCTGCTAAAGGTTGTTTATCTGTTGTTCTTACTGCTAAGGAATTTCAACTTTTAGAATATTTGATGCAGCATCATCAACAAGTTTTAACTCATGATCAAATCCGCGCTCGACTTTGGGATTTTGCAAGTGATAATGTGAGTAATGTTGTTGCTGCTCAGGTAAGGTTGTTAAGACGTAAGTTGTCTGAATGTGGTTTTCCTGATGTTATTGAAACTATCCGGGGTTTTGGTTATCGGTTTTCTGTTTTGGAAAGTGGGAAATAATTATTTTTAAGAAGTCAGGAGTCAGGAGTCAGGAGTCAGAATATTTTTTATCCTCCACAAGTAATGATTTTAAAATTCTCATTTATTTCTATTTAAGTTCTGAATACTTTTTTTAATGAACCACGTTATGCGAAGCATTTCCCGAAGGGTAGACACGAAGAACACGAAGAGAGGAAAGGAAGAAGAGAGGAAGAGGGGTAAGATCCAAAGTAGAATTTTTCATAATTCTCTTTTTCATTATTCTCGCTTTAAGTTAGCTATTACTTATGCGGGGGTGATGGGTGCGACTTTATTAATATGTGGTTATTTTGCTCATGTGGTTATGGTGAAAGCTTTTACTCGCACTATTGATCGTGAGTTGGAGGTTTTTGGAAGAATTTTTGAAGATAAGTTAAAACCACGTTTAAAAACTCCTGGAGTTTTACCTATTAGTATTAGTGGTTATTTACCGGAAATTTGTTTTAAACAACAATCTTGTCCTATTTTAAAATCTGAATCTGCGGTGATGGGTCTTTTGTTGGATGGTCATTATGTGAGATTATTAAATTTAAAGGGTGAATCTATTGCTGCTTTTTATAATTCTCCCGATCAGTTTCCTGATAATCTTGCTCTCAATTATTCCTATGATATCAGAAATCTTCAGGGTGAGTTATATCATTTACATTTAATGCCTTTATATATTAATAATAATCAATTATGGGGTTATTTACAAGTGGGAAGATCGGTTCAACGTTTAAATCATTATATGAATGGTTTACATTTGTTGTTAATTTTTGGGGTTCCTTTTTCTATGTTTATTATTGGGGGTGCGAGTTGGTGGTTAGCTGGTTTCGCTATGCAACCTATTGAGAAATCATATCAACAATTACAACAATTTACGGGTGATGCTGCTCATGAGTTACTTACTCCTATTGCTTCTCTACAAACTATTATAGATACTAATTCTATCACTCAGGAAACTAAACAAGCTCTACAACGACAGGTGAAAAGATTAAGTTCTTTAACTCAAGATTTGTTATTATTATCTAGATTGGAAAATAGTTTACAAGCAGGAAAATTAAGCTTAAATTTACAGCACATTTGTTTAAATGATGTAGTTGCAGATGTGGAGGAAGAGTTATTACCTTTAGCGATGAATACGGGAGTTTTATTATCTAGTAATATTCCTGAAAAAGCTAATTTTTATATTCAAGGTAATGAAGGTCAAATTTATCGGTTATTATTGAATTTGCTCAGTAATGGGATTAAATATACTCCTGTTGGTGGGGAGGTAGAAATTAATCTTTCAGCTAATAATAATTATGCTATTATTAATGTGATAGATACAGGAATTGGTATTCCTGCTGCTGATATTCCTCAAATTTTTGATCGCTTTTATCGTGTCAATGCTGATCGTTCTCGAAATACTGGGGGTTCGGGTTTGGGTTTAGCTATTGCTTTGGCCATTACCCAAACTCATAAAGGTAAATTAGAAGTAGAAAGTCAGGTTGATCATGGTTCTACTTTTACGCTGTCTTTACCACTCGTTTCCACAGTAAACAAGTAATTTCTACTATCATTGATGTGATCATAGCTATAGCTGCGGCTATTGCTCCCTTCATTCCTTTATTAATAGCTAAACTGGCAATTATTAATAAAGTTCCTGTTGCTAACCATGTGGATAGATTAACATGACCTGTACGATTTTCACTTACTAAAAAGCCTTGTGTGGCATTTTGCAAAGCTACAAATAATGGTACAATGGCACATATTAAAAGTACAGGTTTGATGCTATTTGCAAGGCTAAGATCATTACCGATAAAACTTTGAACTATGCGATCGCCTATGGGTGTTACACTCATCAATAATAATAATGTCGAACAAACTGCACCTACGCTAATAGCAAAAGTCAAAAGTTGGCGATCGCTCACTTGATGGCGATATTTAATCACCATTTGTTGTACCATGCGGGTAGAATTAGCAATTACTAATACCAAACCCCACGCAGCAGACCAAGCAGCAATAGCAATTGTAGCATCTTGAGCGCGAGCAAGAATACTAATTAATATCGCTCTCCCTCCCCAAACTACCATCATTGTATTTGCTAGGGGGAAATAAAATTTCCATACCTGGGCTAAGTTTTGGGGTAAACCAGGTTTGGTTTCTGTTTCTGGGGGTATGGTTGCTCCACTGCGATAAGCAAAAAATGTTACAGCTACAGCTTCAACTATCACCCCACTAATGAGAGCTATTCCTGCTAAAACACCCCCAGATAGTTGTATTAAAAACCCACTTACCAGAACTAAAGCCAATGTTAAAAGCCTGAAAATACTAGCTATAGCTAACGCACGGGGTTTACCGTGGTAAATTAATAAACCTTGGAAATAACGCCGCCATGCGATCGCAAACGGCCAACCACAAGCTATTAATAATACTTGACTGACTGTAGCCAACATTGCCAAAGGAATACCCAACAAACTCGCACCAACAGAATTAAATATGATAGGTATTCCCAACAAACCTAATAAAAAACTGAGTCCTACACCAGCAAACAAAGTAAAACGCCATAATGCTGCCCTAGATTTTTGTGATCCAGCCAAAGCATTAGCAGCATGAAGGATCATAATAATAGGACTTTCAAAAAATATTGCCAAAGACTTAGCCGCACCTACAGCCGCTATATTCACCTGAGCATCAGGAAGATAAGCTAAAGTAGTAGTCATCATCGGATCACCACAGGCCATAGTCACATCACTCAGGGATAAAGGCAAAAATTCCCGCCATAAACTCCCTAAACTTATATTTTTAGATGTATATTCTTCTAACTTCATTTCTTACTCTTTGCGTCTTTGCGTCTTTGCGTGAGAAAAAATATTTAAATTTTAAAACTAACCTGCGATTTAACAAGATCCAAAGGTACAGGATAAAGCTGAGAAATAGCTGTTACCAGATCGTCACTTTGCAAAATGTGAATATTTTGTGCAGCTAACCAATCGGTATTGTAAACTGTTTCTAGATAGCGATCGCCCCGATCAGGATTTAGTAACAACATAGTTTGAGGCTTGTTAAATCTTTGAGTATCAGCTAAAGCTGTGGCAACAATAGCACCAGTAGAAGCGCCCAAAAGCATACCCTCATCCTTAGCTAAAGCATGACAGACAGAAAAAGCCAAAGCATCATTGACGCTATAAGCAGCGTCTAACACCTGGGGGTCAAAATTGGGGGGAACGAAGGATAAACCCAGTCCAGTCATCTTATAGGGGTGTCTGGGAGTACCAAAAATAGCCGATCCAGCCACATCAACACCAATAATTCTGGTTTGGGGATAATATGTTTTAAAGTAGCGACTAATACCCCCTAATTGACCGGCTGTACTCACACCTATAACTATAGCATCAGGCGCACCCCCGAAAGCGTCAACAATTTCCCGCGCTGTCCAAAGTTCATGAGCATCAGTATTAAGAGGATTTTTATGTTGACATGGATACCAAGCGCCAGGTATATTTGCGGCTAATTCCTGAGCTTTTGTCATTCTCGCTACCTGCATTGAACCTTGAGCATCGGCAGCATTTAAAGGAACTTCAACGAGTTTTGCACCATAAGCAGTAAGCATTCGGCGCATAGTTACAGGTGTTTTTGCATCAATAACAATCATCACCCGATAACCTTTAGTTGCACCAACAATAGCTAAACCAATACCAAAGTTACCAGAACTAGATTCAACAATTGTACCACCGGGACGCAGTAAACCTTGTTTTTCTGCTTCGTGAACCAGGTAAGCGGCGTTTTTTTCTTTAATACTTCCACCAGGATTACAAGATTCTAGTTTTAAATATAGATGATGATGTTGACAATGGGGATGGATTTTATTTAACCGCACAATGGGAACTTTACCCAATGCTTCGGTAACGTTTGCAAACAACAGGGATGATGTTAAACTGTTTTTTAGGGTTGGGTTTTGAGAGTAGGTAAGCATTTCAGGAGCTAAATACTGTTCAACTCTTAAAATGACAACCTTATATGAAATGAAGATGAAATTTATAATTGATAATTGACAATTGATAATTGATAATGGGTAAGGGGTGATTTAATAAAAAACTGATGAAATTCTGAACATCTGAAATTACAAACTTCCCAAAAATCGAATTTCTCGAAAAATCGAATTTCTCAAAATTGCAACTTCTCAAAAATCCCAACTTCCCAAAAACCGAACTTCTGAAAATATGAACTTCCGAAAAATCGCAACTTCTCAAAAATCCCAACTTCCCAAAAACCGAACTTCTGAAAATATGAACTTCCGAAAAATCGCAACTTCTGAAAATCCCAACTTCCCAAAAACTGCACCTTCAAAAAATCGAACCTCCCAAAAACCGAACTTCTGAAAAACTGCACCTTGCAAAAATCCCAACTTCCCAAAAACCGAACTTTTCCAAAATCAAACTTCCGAAAATATGAACTTCTGAAAAATTACAACTTCCCAAAAATCCAAATTCCTAAAAACTGAACTTCACGAAAATCGAACTTCTGAAAAATCGAACTTTTCCAAAATCAAACTTCTAAAAATTCTGAACTCCTGACTCCTGACTCCTAAATGCTGTATAATAAAAAAGAAATGCTATAAAAATGAAACAATGACAACCAACTTACCCAACAATACAACTACTACCTTTCGTCTTTCTCCCCTGATTAGAATTACATTGTTAACATTATATATAGCGTTAACAGTTCCCCTACCATTTTTAGCAGAAGTCACCAAAGCACCCACACCACCAATATTATTATGGGTAGGAATTGTAATAGGTTTTGTGGTATTATATGCAGTATTAACCGAAAGAGTAACTGTAAATGATCAGGAAATAAAAGTTATTTACCCTGTCTGGGTCCCTTCCTTCTTTCGTAAAGGTTGGTCTCTATCTTGGTCCGATATTAAAAGTTTAAAACCCCGCAGCACAGGTCAAGGAGGTTTAGTTTATTATTTCCTCAGTCACGATGGAAAAGCATATTTATTACCTATGCGTGTTGCTGGTTTTAACCGTTTGGTGAATTTTGTCCAAGCAAAAACAGGTATTGATACTACCGATGTTCGTCCTTTATCTCAACCTTGGATGTATATGATTTTATTTCTTTGTACTATCTTATTATTATTAGTAGATGCTTGGACTATTAATACAGCTATTTTGGGTAATTGGTAATTGGTAATTGGTAATTGGTAATTGGTAATTGGTAATTGGTAATTGGTAATTGGTAATTGGTAATTTTTAAAGACGCTTTCCTACCAACTGTCAACTGTCAACTGTCAACTGTCAACTATCAACTATCAACTATCAACTGTCAACTGTCAATTATCAACTATCACCTGTCAACTATCAACTATCAACTGTCAACTGTCAATTATCAACTATCAACCATGCTCAAATTAGAGCAAATTAATCTATTTACAAAGCTCAAAAGTCAAGCTAGAAATAATTTACCAGGATATCCAATTTTACAGGATATTTCCTTTGAAGTTTTTAGTGGCGATCGCATGACAATTATCGGTCATTCCGGTGCTGGTAAAACTTCCCTTCTGCGACTCATCAACCGTTTAACCGAACCCACCAGTGGTAAAATTTATCTGGAAAATCAGGAATATCACCAAATTCCCATTATCCAGCTACGTCAACAAGTAACATTAGTACACCAAGAAACTAAACTTTTGGGGATGACAGTTGGGGAAGCCATAGCTTATCCTTTAATTTTGCGAAAGTCTCCAAAGCAGCAAATTCAGGAAAAAGTTAGTTATTGGAGAGAACAACTACAAATTCCTGAAAATTGGTTAGGACGTACCCAAGTACAGCTTTCAGCAGGTCAAAAACAATTAGTTGCGATCGCTCGTGCTTTAGTTATCCAACCCCAAATTTTACTGCTAGATGAGCCTTTTTCCGCCCTAGACCCCGCACAAACTTCTTTTTTGTCAAACATCCTCAACCAACCAGTTCAAGACCTTTCCCAACCCCTTAAAACCGCGATATTGATGGTAAACAATCAACTTGACATTGCCCAAGAATTTAGCAACCGTGTATTGCATCTCCAGCAAGGTCAAATTGTCGCCAACCTACCCACCTCACAAGTCAACTGGGAAGACCTAAAAACCAACTTGATAGCAGCACAAAATCAAGTAGATGGTGATTGGTGATTGGTGATTGGTGATTGGTGATTGGTGATTGGGAAAGAGCAAGTCCTAAGTTGACAATTTCATAGACAAAACTATACTTGTATTGACAAAAATCAATATATTTTTAGGAAAAAATCAACTACTTGATATATAATACGGTGATATCAAGTATTGAATTGAGACTATTGCCGACGCGA
>NZ_JAQMTI010000267.1:0-6008 GCF_028329225.1 Sphaerospermopsis kisseleviana CS-549
ACTGGGGACTGGGGACTGGGGACTGGGGACTGGGTAATCAATTTTATTTTTACCAATTACCAATTACCAATTACCAATTACCAATGTTAATGATTAATTAAATAGATGAAAATTTATGTATAATTTTGAGCCACCTTTAAATAAAATCATGCGAGTGGGTTTAGTTGGGACTGGGTATGCAGCAAAATTGAGGGCTGAGGCATTAAAGCAAGATCCGAGGACACAGTTAGTAGCGATCGCTGGCCATACTCTTGAAAAAACAGCAGCTTTGGCTCAGGAATATCAAACAGAGGTGATAAATTCTTGGCAAGAGTTAGTCAACAGGGAAGATTTAGATTTAGTGGTCATTTCCACGATTAATCAGGATCATGGTAAAATAACTCAAGCTGCCCTGACAAAAGGCAAACACGTAATTGTCGAGTATCCTCTGTCTCTGGATGTCAAGGAAGCAGAAGCACTGATCGCCTTAGCAAAAGCAAAAAATAAACTGCTGCACGTTGAACACATTGAACTTTTAGGCGGTTGGCATCAAGCTTTAAAACAACATTTAGAGCAGGTGGGTTCTTTGTTTTATGTTCGTCAAAGTACCGTTAAACCTGAAAACCCTGCACCCCGCAAGTGGACTTATAACCATGAACAATTTGGGTTTCCTTTAATGGGGGCGTTATCTCGCTTACATCGTCTAACTGACTTGTTTGGTGAGGTGTTCTCTGTTAACTGTCATCAGCGATATTGGGAAACAGAAACCAACTATTATCAAAGCTGTATCTGTGTAGCGCAGTTGTGCTTTAGTAATGGTTTGTTAGCGCAAGTGATTTATGGTAAAGGTGAAACCATCTGGCAGTCAGAACGCAAGTTTGAAATTCACGGTGAAAAAGGCGGTTTAATCCTCGATGGTAACACAGGAATTTTCGTACAGCCAGAAAAAACAACATTGATAGATATGGGTACTCGTCGGGGATTATTTGCTAAAGATACGACAATGGCATTAGACCATCTTTTTTATGGTAAGCCTTTGTATGTCACCCCAGAACAAAGTTTGTATACTTTAAAAGTGGCAGATGCTACTCGTAAAGCCGCCCAAACAGGTTTAACTATATTTCTAACAAAAGACTAGATAGATGAGAACTGAACAAATTGTTATTTTATCCCAAAGAGAAATAGAAAAAATGCGTCGGGCTGGACGTTTAGCAGCAAAACTGTTACAGCATCTAGAACCGATGGTTAAACCAGGGGTAAGTACCCAGCAACTCAATGATGAAGCAGAAAGATGGACACAAGCACAGGGAGCTAAAAGCGCACCTCTAGGTTATAAAGGTTTTCCTAAGTCAATTTGTACCAGTGTAAATGAAGTTATTTGTCATGGTATTCCCCATGCTAGACAAATTCTCAAAGAAGGGGACATTATTAATATTGATGTGACACCTATCGTTGATGGTTATCATGGCGATACATCTAAGACATTTATCGTTGGTAATACTAGACCCAAAGCGCAGAAATTGGTAGAAGTAACAGAAAAATGTCTTTATTTGGGTATTGCGGAAGTAAAACCAGGGGCGAAAATAGGTGATATTGGTGCGGCTATTCAAGAGTATGCTGAAGCTGAGGGTTTTTCCGTAGTGCGGGAGTTTGTGGGACATGGTATCAGTAATATTTTCCACACAGCACCGGATATCCCCCATTTTGGCACAAGGGGTAAAGGTAAACGGTTAAGACCGGGAATGGTGTTTACCATTGAACCGATGATCAATGAAGGTACTCAGGAAATGGAAATGTTAGCTGATGGTTGGACTGCGGTAACACGCGATCGCAAATTTTCAGCACAGTTTGAGCATACCATTGCTGTGACAGAAGATGGAGTAGAAATACTGACTCTACCAGAATAGGGAACAGGGAACAGGGAACAGGGAACAGGGAACAGGGAACAGAGTTAAAAATCTCGTAGTGTATGAATTTCACGAACAGTTTTGTATCTCATTCAACTGCATACCGTTATAATCATGGAAAAACCTCAGCATCAACCTGGAAAAACCTCCCGTCGTGGTTTTTTGGGCAAGGCATTAACAACAGCTGGTACAGTCATAGCTGCACCTGCAATACTCAACCAGACTAATGTAGCTAAAGAGACTACCCAAGCAAGCACAGGTGAAATGAATATCACACTCAAAATCAATGGAAAGGCAGAATCTTTAACCATTGAACCCCGTGTTACCCTCCTGGATACTCTCCGGGAAAATATGGGATTGGTAGGTAGTAAAAAAGGCTGTGATCATGGACAGTGTGGAGCTTGTACAGTTCTTATAGATGGACAACGAGTTTATTCTTGTTTGTCTTTGGCAGTGATGCAGGAAGGAAAGGAAATAGTCACCATAGAAGGACTAGGAAAGGGTGATACTCTCCATCCCATGCAAACAGCTTTTATTGAAAATGACGGTTTTCAATGTGGTTACTGCACCCCAGGACAAATTTGCGCCTCTGTGGCTCTTGTGGAAGAAGTAAAACGCGGTTGTGGAAGTGCTGTTACGGCTGATTTAAACAAACCACCGCAATTAGCAGAACTTTCAGAAGCGGAAATCAAAGAAAGATTAAGTGGTAATCTTTGTCGGTGTAGTGCTTACAACGGCATTGTCGCCGCAGTACAACAGGTAACAGGACAAAAACCCCCCT
This sequence comes from Sphaerospermopsis kisseleviana CS-549, assembly GCF_028329225.1. NCBI lineage: Bacteria > Bacillati > Cyanobacteriota > Cyanophyceae > Nostocales > Aphanizomenonaceae > Sphaerospermopsis > Sphaerospermopsis kisseleviana. The sequence goes on from NZ_JAQMTI010000267.1 coordinate 2,668, forward strand.
CTCCCAACGCCCATATTATGGTCAGTGAATCTCAGGAGGTGCAAGCATCATGAATAACTTTACCTATACTCGCGCTACCTCTGTAAAAGATGCCGTTCAACGAGCAACAAGTGATAAAAATTCCCTGTTTATTGGTGGGGGAACAAATGTAGTTGATCGCCTCAAAGCCTTTCTAGATGAACCATCCCAACTGATAGACATTTCTCGCTTGCAGATGCAAAGTATAGAAAGGATGACTAATGGTTGGCGGGTGGGAGCTTTGGTAACAAATACAGCATTAGCTGATCATCCGGAAATTCGCCGCAATTATCCTTTTTTATCCAGAGCAATTCTTTCTGGTGCATCGCAACAAATCCGCAACGTGGCTACTGTGGGGGGTAATCTTTTACAAAGAACTCGCTGTTCTTATTATTACGATACTGCTTTTGCTTGTAATAAACGTGAACCGGGAAGCGGTTGTCCAGCAGCAACGGGGATAAACCGGATGCACGCTATTCTCGGTGCAAGTGAAGAATGTGTAGCTGTGCATCCTTCAGATATGTGTGTAGCTTTGGCCGCTTTAGATGCGGTGGTGGAAGTGGAAGGACCCAAAGGTAAACGACAAATACCTTTTGTGAATTTTCATCGTTTACCAGAAAACACACCCCAAAAAGATAGTAATTTAGAAGCGGGGGAATTAATCACCGCCATTATTTTACCGCCTTTATCCTGGGCGAAATCAGGAGTTTATTTAAAACTGCGCGATCGCACTTCCTACTCTTTTGCTTTAATATCAGTGGCAGCAGCTTTAGAAGTTGCGGGTGACAAAATAAAAGATGCCCGTTTAGCAATGGGTGGAGTCGCACATAAACCTTGGCGTGCTAACGAAGCAGAAAAGTTTTTAATCGGTAAACCTGCGGATATTACCACATTTACCCAAGCTGCAAATATAGCCTTACAAGGAGCAAAACCTTTAGCTCACAACGGTTACAAAATAGACATGACAAAACGGGCAATTCGTCGCGCCCTCATGGTTTCGGCTCAAGGTGGAGGTATAGTATAGTTATGAATAAGGTTATAGGAACAGGCATTAACCGCAAAGATGGACTAGCAAAGGTGACAGGTGCTGCAACCTACGCCGCAGAACATCAAATACCGAACTTAGTGCATGGTTATTTAGTCACTGCTAGTATTGCCAAAGGACGGATCAAAAATATTGATATCCAAGCAGCAGCAAAAGCAAAGGGTGTGATAGCGGTTTTTACCCATAAAAACGCCCCGCAAATTTCTAAACCTAGTAACAATTTTATCAATTCTAAAATTTACGAAGCTCGTCTACCCTTAGCAGATGAGCAAATTCATTACGCAGGACAAATAATAGGTTTGGTAGTAGCGGATACCTTTGAAAGAGCTAGAGACGCAGCCCATTTAGTCAAAGTTGAATATATCAAAGATACACCGAGTTTAGACCCGGAAAAAGTCTCCTTGAAAAATGCTCCTTCCATGTTTGGGGGAGAGATGAAATTGGAAAAAGGGAGCTTTGCTACTAGTAATTCTACAGACGCAATGACAGGTGCAGCAGCTAAAATTACAGCCACCTACAAAACTTCCACGGAACTGCACGCACCAATGGAACCTCATGCCATTATCGCCCAGTGGCAAAATTCCAACTCGCTAACTATTTATGAACCTAGTCAGTGGGTAGGGGGTAGTCAACGCACCTATTCAGAACTTTTCGGACTAGCACCGGAACAGGTAAGAATTATTACGCCTTTTTTGGGTGGTGGTTTTGGTTCTAAAGCTTTTCCTTGGCCGCATGGTATTCTTTGTGCAGCAGCAGCACGTAAATTGCAACGTCCGCTCAAAGTGGTTCTCAGCAGACGACAAATGACAGCAAATGCTGGACACCGTTCGCAAACCGAGCAAACAGTGAGTTTAGCTGCTAATGCTGATGGGAGTTTACAGGGCATTGAACATACAGCCAAATCTTTTACTTCTACGGTTGATGTTTTTACTGAACCTTGTACAAATATCACTCCTGTGATGTATGCTACTCCAAATTTGCGAACTCAGCAATTATTGGGAGTGTTAAATGTGGGGACACCGACTTTTATGCGTGCGCCCGGAGAAACCCCCGGTATGTATGCTTTAGAGTCGGCTATGGATGAGTTAGCTTGGGAATTGGGGATAGATCCAGTAGAATTACGGTTAAGGAATGAAACTAAAGAACATCAAAGTCGGGGTTTACCTTTCTCTGCTAAACATTTTGCCGAATGTTTGCGAGTGGGTGCAGAAAAGTTTGGTTGGCAAAATAGACCGAAAAAAGTGCGATCGCTCAACCGTGATGGTAAATTGATAGGCTGGGGTATGGCTGCTGCAACTTTTCCGGGTTTACAAAGTACAGCAACGGTAAAAGTCAGGCTTTTAGCTGATGGTACTGCCCATGTTCTCACCAGTGGTAATGATATGGGTACTGGTGCATATACCATTGTGGCGGGTACGGCGGCTGAGTTTTTGGGGCTACCGGTGGAAAAAGTTAAGGTAGAATTAGGTGACTCGTTGTTTCCTAATGGTGGTATTGCTGGTGGTTCGCAAATGACGGCAAATTTGATACCGGCGGTGATGACAGCTTGTGAGGAAGTGCTGAAAACTGCCCAAGCTAAAAATGCCCAGGAAGCGTTTGCAAGTCTGCGTCAGTCTCAACGGGCTGCTTTTGAAGCTACGGGTACTTCTGCTGGTAGTGAAGCGGCTAATAAATGGGCTTTTCAGTCTTGGGGCGCTCATTTTTGTGAGGTGAGTGTGGATGAGGAGATCGGGCGTTTACAGGTGACGCGCTGGGTGTCGGTGATGAATATCGGACAGGTGATGAATGCTAAAACTGCCGCTTCTCAGATCCGTGGGGGTGTGATCATGGGTATTGGTCATGCTTTAATGGAGGAGTGCTTGTTTGATCCGAATATCGGTTATCCGGTGGTTTATGATCTGGCTACTTATCATTATCCCACCCATGCAGATATTCCCAGAATTGATGTAACTTTTGTGGGTGAACCTGATTTGAATTTTAACCGGGCTGGGGTGCGCGGTGTGGGGGAAATTGGTATTACTGGTGTTTCTGCGGCTATTTGTAATGCTGTTTATCATGCTACGGGTAAGCGGTTAAGGGAGTTACCAATTACACCGGATAAGTTGATTTAGTGCTGTTTGCGTGGGAAATATTTTTTCTGCTATATAAAACCTAGACAAAACTAGACTTTACTTTCTACTTCAACGGGAGCATGGGAGCAGTTATCCCTCGGTAGACTTTCACGCTTTAGCCAAACGCGATAAATTAATTGCAGCGTTTAGATCCCTATCTATCTCAA